>CAZLHN010000119.1:0-1017 GCA_964559665.1 uncultured Candidatus Saccharibacteria bacterium | reverse complement strand
GACAGAAAGAAGAATGCGGCCACCGCGATGACCACGAGGACTAAAACCCCGGCTGCGATAGTTGTCTGCTTGTTCATACTATATATAGTGCAGCAAAAGGCTAGGATGTAAAGGGCTTTTTACTCTAGACAAGCATATTGAGTTTAGTATAAATGTGGGCGATGCCTCCAACCGCACAAACGGGGGCGCACCTGGGACGCAGCATAGAAGAGGAATTAAAGCGGGGAGAGAATATCTCCATCATTTCGCTCGTGGACAGCCTTGTGGCCCACGCGCACGCCCTTAGAGCCTCCGACATACACATTGATCCTACGCACGATGAGGTCCGCGTGCGCCTGCGGGTCGATGGCGTGCTCCAGGACTCCTACGCGATACCCAAGGCAATCCACTCCGAAGTAATTTCGCGCATCAAGGTGCTCTCCGGCCTGCGCACCGACGAGCATCAGGCAACGCAAGACGGCCGCCTGCGCCATACACTCGCGGTCACTGGCGAGCACATAGACATCCGCGTCTCGATCGTGCCGACCTACTACGGCGAGAACACCGTGATGCGGCTTTTGACCAGCCATGCAAGCGGATTCAGCCTCGAGGACTTCGGCTTTGCCGCGAGCGACCGTGGGAAGATAGAGGCTGCGGTCAAGCGCCCCTCGGGCATGATCCTCTCAACGGGTCCCACCGGTTCGGGCAAGACAACCACTTTATATACGCTGCTCAGGCAACTCAACACCAAAGAAGTTTCTATCGTCACGATTGAGGATCCTATCGAATACGCGGTCGCAGGGGTCAAGCAGATACAGGTCAATGCGCGCACAGGCCTCACCTTTGCCACCGGCTTGCGCTCTATTTTGCGCCAGGATCCGAACATCATCATGGTCGGCGAGATCCGCGACCCGGAGACCGCCGGAATCGCCATCAATACCGCGCTCACGGGCCACCTGTTGCTATCGACCGTGCACACCAATGACGCCGCGACGACCCTGCCGCGGCTCCTTGATATGGGCATCGACGCTTATTTGG
>CAZLHN010000118.1:0-1128 GCA_964559665.1 uncultured Candidatus Saccharibacteria bacterium | reverse complement strand
AACGGCACCATTGCAGTTGAGATGGCATTTTTGCCAACCGTGTACGTGACTTGCGACGTCTGCAACGGCAAGCGCTTTATGAAGGAGACGCTTGAGATCAAATATAAAAAGAAAAACATCTACGATATCCTCGAGATGTCTATAGAGGAGGCACTCGCATTCTTTAACGATATCCCGGCGATTTATGACCGCCTTAAGACGCTTGAGGAGGTAGGGCTCGGGTACTTAAAGCTCGGACAATCTGCCACGACGCTCTCCGGCGGCGAGGCGCAGCGCGTCAAGATATCAAGCGAGCTCTACAAGCCGCATCTGCAGAAAACGATCTACCTTTTGGATGAGCCGACTGTCGGTTTGCACTACGAAGACGTGCAAAAGCTTATTGATATTCTCAATCGTCTCGTAAATGCGGGCAACTCTGTCGTGCTTATCGAGCACAATATGGATATTATCAAGAACGCAGACTGGCTGCTCGATTTCGGGCCTGAAGGAGGAGTGGGCGGCGGCAAGCTTGTTGCAAAAGGCACGCCGGAGGATGTCGCGAACCACAAAACCTCATACACCGGCAAATATCTGAAGCGGATTCTGAAAGGGAAGTATTAAACAGGCAGCTTGAAGTTTTTGGCAACTTGTGAGATGCTCAGGCTTTAGAAGCTCTCTATTGAAAGGTCCGCGCATGAAGATGCCTCTGGCGGTACTTACCTTTGCTAGACACAGGTTTTCGGGCAGGTCTTGGGATCCTCACGAAATTCTTGAGATCCTGTCGATCTACCACGGTTCTACGCGCGAGCAATTTCCTCGCACCTGGCAATATCGAACTCTTATCGGTGTGCATCGGGAAAAGTATTCCGATCAATACACTAAAAAAGGGTACGGTCCAGACTGGAAAGCCGATATCAAGGAGGATATCCAGGATTTTATGTCGCGCGGCATGCTGCCGATGATTGTTCTGCGGCGCGGCGCGGAAACAATCAGACAAGCGGAGCAAACCGCGTGGATGATGGCTCGGGCAAAAAAGAGCCTTAAGAATACGAAGCATCTCGCTTTGGTTGCTGCAAAGTAGCACTCGACCCACCTATCGGTGGGTCGCTCTCTTTTTATACCGGCGCCGGGGAACTATATACAAAGCTA
>CAZLHN010000117.1:0-1256 GCA_964559665.1 uncultured Candidatus Saccharibacteria bacterium | reverse complement strand
CTGACGCGTTGACATACAGGCACGCCTGGGGGTCGTTCCCGAGATATAAAAGTGCATTCGCGTTTACCCCGCAGTCCACGTCATTCACCACCTCGGGGCCGGTGCGGATCCACGTAAGGAATCTGCCCTGATCGTCCCTGTTTTTTTCAAAAAGGGCGGTGTTGTCATCGAAGCTCACTCCATTCGATTTCAGCGCATACGATACGGTGGACATGTCGTCCAAATCCGGATCAAGTTGCGTGGGATTTTGGGTTCCCGGAAGCGCGGAGATAGCAGACGTGTCGTCAGGAGCGCGATATGCTTTTTGCGGATTTCTGTTTGTCCAATATCTCCAGATACCGCCAGGCTCTTCCTCTCCTCGGAGAAAGCCTAGGGCTTTGTCTGTTATGGGCTTAACCTTGTCGTTCTCTATACCCTTCAGCGCGTAGATGATGAACGTGGTCGAGAAAGGAGAACTGTCGAAATAACAATCTGTCATTTCCTCGTCCTGACAGGCCTGTGTCTTAAATTCCCCATAGTCGAGCTGTGCTCCGTATAAAAAGTCGATGCCGGAGTTTATCGCAGTATCTACCTCTTTGGCCGGAACAGGCGCAAACGAAGCGGGTGCCCCGCCTCCGGCATGAAAGAGCAGAGCTGCCGCCAAAGCCGCCATAAGGATGACGGCGAGGAAGACTTCTCTACCTTGTATGGGCATATAGCTGGCGCGAAACACTTATATAGTACCTCCGGGCATATAAGGCGACAACAAAAGCTTAAATCAGTTTCATACACAAATTTGTTTCACAAAAAGAAACCGCCGGTTACCCGGCGGTTTGTGCCTGTCTTCAGCTAAGACAGTTACTTGGCGGAATTTTCGCGTTGCTTGCCGGCCTTGCGCTCGGCCTCTATCTTGTCGGCAGTGCGGAAGCTGAAAGGCTCGAACGCGTCCGCACGAATTGCCGGTGTCGGCTCCGGAGGGTAGTAGCGGAAGGTGTGGTTATCGGGGAGCGAAAGGCGCGCGTCCCACAGAGGTTCCTTCTTCATCGGCTTCATTGGTCTTCTCCGTATGACAGGTCAAAACAAAAGTCTCTTTTCCGACTCTAGCATAGGATATAGAAAAGAAAAACTGGCAACAAAAAGCGGCGAAAAATTGTCGCGGCTTTTCTATTTTAAAATTTATTTTTACTCTTGAGTGCCGACCGGGATAGACGCGAATGGATTCGTTGCTCCGCGGACCTCGAAGTGCAGGTGTGGGCCGGTTGCTTCTCCCGTGGCTC
>CAZLHN010000116.1:0-1381 GCA_964559665.1 uncultured Candidatus Saccharibacteria bacterium | reverse complement strand
TGCTCAAGAACATAATCGAGAACGGCCACCGCCCCAACGACCGCATTATTTTTGACACGAGCCCCTCGGCCCTCGTGGAGCGCGTGGTAGAGCTGGTCAACAAAGACAAAATAAACAGAGCCTCCTTCCACTTCGAACCAACCGCAACGGCGTAACTTTTGTTCCGGGAGCTAAGTTTGAGTAATGAGTTGGTACGAAAGGGAGGATGCCATGACCGATGCACTGCGAGCGGCTCTGCACAACGACTTCCCGAGGTTTGTGGCGGGGATTCATGCCAAGTATGGCTTGCGGCCGCCGAGTTTGATTCGGAGGACTCAAGCCGCTAAGACCGAAAGCCTGCAGGACAAACCCAATTTGGGATCCGAACCTCGCTAGCCGAGGCTAGCCCTGCATAAACAAAAAGAGCTCCGCGAGGAGCTCTTTTCTTTAGGAAACTTTTTTGACGAAGCGGGCTAGGGCTGCGGGAGACTTTTCGGCGAGTTCGGCGAGCATTTTGCGGTTGACCTCGATGCCTTTCTTGCTCATCGCTCCCATAAATTTGCTGTAGGAGAGCTTTTGGTCGATCTCGTGGAGCCCGGCGTTTATCTTGACGTTCCACAGGCGCTTGAAGTCGTTCTTCTTGTCGCGGCGGTGGGCAAAGGCGTACTTGCCTGCGTGGAATATCGCCTCGCGCGCCTGGCGCTTCTTGGTAGAACGGCCAAAGCGGTAGCCCTTGGTCATCGCCAAGATATTCTTGCGGCGTTTATTCGATGTTTTGCCTCCTTTTACGCGTGCCATAAAAAATTAAAAATTAGTTACGTGATTTGCTTGCGGTACCGATATAGCGCTGCGAGACCTTCGGCGTCAGATTGAGCGCCTGCGAGCGATTCTGGTCCATCTGGCTGGCACGGTTCTCCTTGGCATTAAAGTGGTTCTGCCCGGGCTTGCGCGCAATAATCTTACCGTTGCGGGTAATTTTAAGACGCTTTGTAAATGACTTATTTGTTTTCATTTTGATTTGCTTATTTATTCTTTGCTGCGCGCTCCAGCACCGCGCTGAGGCCCTTGGGGCTTTTGCCTATCGGCTCGGCCAGCTTATACTCCTGCGGAATCAGCTTTAAAAATTGCTCCAGGCGGTCCTTCAGGAAGTTGAATTCCATGTACTTGTACCGCCCCCACAAAAACAGGTCTACCTTGACCCGGTGGCCCTCGCCCAGCCACTCGGCAGCTTTTCTAGCCTTGAGGTTGAGATCGTGCTCTCCGGTGCCTATTTTAACCTGGACGCCCTTCGTCTCCGTGACGTGGGATTTGGCCTTCATTTCCCGGCGTTTTTTCTGCTGTTCGTATTGGAATTTACCATATTCCATGATTTTTGCAACAGGCGGGACGGCGTTAGGGGAGA
>CAZLHN010000115.1:0-1408 GCA_964559665.1 uncultured Candidatus Saccharibacteria bacterium | reverse complement strand
ACGCCCTCGACCGCGAGTTTAGCCGCCAGTTCCTCGGCTACTTCGCGCGGATTTTTCTTGAGCATTTTTGCCGCAACCAAAGCGGCATTGGTGGCATAATCGCCATGCGCTATATCTCCCGGGCGCTCCACCACAAAGGCGGCCCCGGGGGCTCCCAGCGCCGAGAGAGCCGCTCGAATGGCCTTTTCTATTTCCTGCCGGATCATGCACAAAGAGTAACAGAATCAGGACTATATAAAAAGAAGAACCGGTCCCACAGAGTGGAACCGGTTCAAAGCTAGTGCACGGAACTATTGTTGGCCGAGCGGCTACTTTTTCTTGCCGCTCGACGCAGGCTGGCCCTCGTCGATCTTGAGATCGCCGATGAAGTCGGAGATCTCGCCGAATTCCGACGGGCAGCCCTCGACGAAGTGCTTGCGCACCCCGAAGCGCAGACGCCCTTCCTCGGACGCCGCCGCGAGGATGTTGCCAACGAACTGCCAGTCGGCCTGGTCGCCCGACGCCTCGGCCTTGCGGATGAGGGTGTGCAGGCACGCATCGTAGCGAGGCGGCTGGTGGGCCAACGGGATGTGGACGCCGCTCGCGTTGGAGCCCATGAAGCCGAGGGTCACCTGGAGAGCGACCACCAGATCCACGTGCGGGCAGTCATCAACAAACCGGTGGCGCACCGCGCTCCGGAGGGTGTTGTTGTTGTGGGCCCGGGTGAGAATCCCGTGGATCTCATCCCACGCCGTGCGATCCTTCGCCCTCTCCATACGGAAGTGCATCCGGCCGTCGAAACGGCGCAGAAACACGCCGATGTCGTCGTCCTGGCTGGCCGGAGCAGGGGTTTCCTGCGTGGCGCTGGGGACGGCGAAAGCGGCCGGAGAAATCGGGGCGGCATCGGTAGCGGGGTTCAAAATCGCTTCCATTGAGTAAGTCCTCCTGTCAAAAATCCGCCTCTCAGGCGGACGGCTCAGTACCGTTTACTATTATATACCAACTGTTGGAAAAGTCAATAGTTTAGAAAGCCTTATTTATAGGTCTTTTTCGGAGAGTGCGGGAGTACTTGAGCTTTGTACAACATTGAAGGATATCCGTCCAATGAGCGCGCCGCTCGAGGTCTCCACGTCGCAGCGCCATTTGCCGGGGGTGACAGCCGAGACAGTAAAGCCGCGATAGCCGTCGTTGCGGCCTCCGCTTATCGGGAACGAGATGCGCGACATCACCTCCCACTTCCCCGCTGTGCTGTCGTAGCGCTCCCAGGTGTGCGATACCGGCGCCGAGAGATCGGTCGGCGCAAACACCGAGGAAAAACAGGATGCCTTGTTGTCGCCGGCAATGGTAAAGGTGTTGTCGGTGTCGCGCCAGAACACGTACCACGGTGCGGGCTCATAGGTAGCCGCATAGATACTGTCGCTGCCGCCGG
>CAZLHN010000114.1:0-1555 GCA_964559665.1 uncultured Candidatus Saccharibacteria bacterium | reverse complement strand
TTTGGCGGCAATATTCGTGTATCACGCGCTTCTGGAGAGCCAGGCTTCCGAACACTCAGCCCGCATGGTGGCTATGAAGGGCGCTTCGGACAAGGCCTCCGAGCGCCGTAAGGAATTCACGCTCGACTTTAACAAAGCGCGTCAGGCCGGCATCACCAGGGAGGTGAGCGAGATTACCGGCGGTATGGAAGCGATGACAGCATAACGTAACTTAATTATATGAAAGGAGAAATAAAACAAATTATCGGGCCGGTCGTCGACGTCTACTTTGAGGGCGACCAGCTTCCTGCAATCCGCAACGCGCTCACCGCGCATGTGGGCGACCGCAAAGTTGTGCTCGAGGTCGCGCAGCATGTGGGCCTTGGCCGCGTACGCGCAATCGCACTCCAGGACACCTCGGGGCTTGCCCGCGGCGCCGAAGTCGTCGACACAGGCTCTCCCGTGATGGTACCGGTGGGCGAGAAGGCCCTCGGCAGGCTCTTTAACGTGATCGGCGAACCGATCGACAACAAGGGCCCGGTTGAAGGCGCGCCGAAATCATCGATCCATCGCGAAGCTCCTCCTTTTAAGGACCAACGCACCAAGGCGGAGGTATTCGAGACCGGCATCAAGGCAATCGATCTCCTCGCTCCCTTTATCCGCGGCGGCAAAGTCGGCCTCTTCGGTGGCGCAGGTGTCGGCAAGACCGTGCTCATGCAGGAGCTAATCCGCAACATCGCGACCGAGCACGGCGGCTACTCGGTGTTTGCCGGAGTGGGCGAGCGTGTGCGCGAAGGCAACGACCTCTATCACGAGATGTCCGAGTCCGGCGTGCTCAGCAAAATGGCCCTCGTATTCGGCCAGATGAACGAGGTGCCGGGTGCCCGCGCTCGCGTTGGTCTCTCTGGCCTCACAATGGCGGAGTACTTCCGCGACGAGATGGGCAAGGACGTACTCTTTTTCATGGATAACGTATTCCGCTTCGTGCAGGCGGGTGCCGAAGTCTCATCGTTACTTGGCCGTGTGCCATCGGCGGTGGGGTATCAGCCGACGCTCGCAGAGGAAATGGGTCAGCTCCAAGAGCGCATCACCTCAACCAAAAACGGATCGATCACCTCGGTACAGGCGATCTACGTGCCCGCCGACGATGTGACCGACCCGGCTCCTGCGACCACCTTCGCCCACCTCGATTCGACCGTCGTGCTTTCCCGCGCGCTGACCTCGATCGGCATCTACCCGGCTATCGACCCGCTTGAATCGAGCTCGACCGCGCTCGCGCCCGAAATCGTCGGCGAGGAGCACTACCAGGTTGCGCTCGAGGCAAAGCAGGTCTTGCAACGCTACAAGGACCTCCAGGATATTATCGCCATCCTCGGTATCGAGGAGCTCTCCGACGAGGACAAGAAGCTGGTGTATCGCGCGCGCAAAATGCAGCGTTTCCTCTCGCAACCGGTGCACGTCGCCGAGACCTTCTCGGGCATCCCGGGCGTGTACGTGCCAGTCGCCGAGACTGTGCGCAGCTTCCGCGAGATCCTTGACGGTAAGCACGACGACAAGCCCGAGAGCGCCTTCTACA
>CAZLHN010000113.1:0-1588 GCA_964559665.1 uncultured Candidatus Saccharibacteria bacterium | reverse complement strand
AATACCCTATGGGAGAAGTAGCCGTATTTTTTGCGAATCGGCGTGCAGCCAATCGGCTGGAGACGCTAGCCCGCTTCATCAGCAACTCGACAACCAGCGTAACGCCTCCACACCCGCTTTTGCGCGAGTTCCACACACTCGTATCGGCTTCGGCCTTTGCGGGGCGCTATCATGGCGAAGCGCTCGCGCTTATCGATGCGGAGGCGGATGGCATTAAGTACTGCGCGACATTCGACCAGCTTATGAAGGTTTGCTGGAATATCAATACTCGCGCTCGCGCCGCCTAGGCTGCTCCGGCCCGGCACCCTATGGGGTGCCGGGCTAAACTTTTTTCTTTTGCTAAAAAATATAAAACCGGTACACTAAGCAACATACACTTTATGGAAGAGCGCGATCATAAAAAGCTGGGGCCCGAGCTCGAATTGTTCTATATCGATCAAACGGTCGGTAAGGGGCTGCCGATGTTCCTCCCTAAGGGAGCTATCATCAAGCGCGAGCTTGAGCGCTTTGTTATCGAGGAAGAAACCAAGCGCGGCTACTTGCACGTCTCCACCCCGGACCTTGCGCGCCTTGAGCTTTACAAAAAGTCCGGCCACTACCCGCACTACAAGGACTCGATGTACGCTCCGATCGTTATTGACGAGGATGAGTTCATGCTCCGGCCGATGACCTGCCCGCACCATTTCCAACTCTTCCTTTCAAAGCCGCATTCGTACCGCGAGCTTCCGATGCGCATTGCCGAGCTTGCGCAGCTATATCGCTACGAGCAGTCCGGCGAGCTGATGGGGCTCCAGCGCGTGCGCACATTCTGTCTGGCCGACGCGCATATCATCTGCGCCAGCGAGCAGCAGGCCGCCGATGAAGTGAGCGGCGCATTGGACCTCATTGAGCATATGGCGGGTGTGTTTGGCCTGAAGCGCGGCGTTGATTACCGCTTCCGGCTCAGCCTCGGCGACCGCAGCAATACCGAAAAATACTACAAAAACGACGCCGCATGGGAAAAGGCCGAGGAATTGCTGCGCGAGGTTATGCAGAAGCGCGGCGAGGCGTTCGAAGAGGCAAAGGATGAAGCCGCGTTCTACGGCCCCAAGATCGACGTCCAGATGAAGAACGTCAACGGCAAAGAGGACACGGCGTTTACCGTGCAATACGACTTCTGCATGCCCGACCGCTTTGACCTGACCTACATCGGCGAGGACGGCGAGAAGCACCGCGCGTTCGTAGTGCACCGCTCGTCCATAGGCGCGATCGAGCGCAGCATGGCGTTCTTGATAGAAAAATTTGCGGGCGCCTTCCCTACTTGGCTCTCTCCGGTGCAGGCGCGCGTGATCCCCATCGCCGACGCGCACAAGGGTTTTGCCGAGGAAATTTTGGCGGAGTTGAAAAAGGCAGGCATCCGGGCCGACCTAGACGAGAGCAACGAGACGCTCGGCAAAAAGATCCGCGAGGCAAAGACGCAGAAGATCCCCTACACGCTTGTCATAGGAGATAAAGAAGTGGCCGACAAGACCGCGTCGCTCGAAAGCAGAGACAAGGGCAAAATCGGCGCGCTCCCGATAGCGGATATCGTTTCAAAATTGAAGGAAGA
>CAZLHN010000112.1:0-1607 GCA_964559665.1 uncultured Candidatus Saccharibacteria bacterium | reverse complement strand
AATCCCGCCCATAAGGCCGAAGGCCCGGAGCGCCGCAGTCTTGAGGCCGGAGAATGATACGTCGCAGGTGTCTGTATTAATCATTGGGCGTGGCAATTTTAGGCTCGCAGCAAAAGTGCTATTCCCTCCCTGTAAGTCATCGAGGGGATGGTCGGTAATAGCACTTTTGCTGCGAGCCGCGGCTGCTAACTTGCTTATATGCGGGCCGCCGGGGTACGGGAGGCCGAGCATGCGCGCGACTTTGTCGAAGGCTTCGCCCACGGCGTCGTCGAGCGTCTCGCCGATGATTTCGTACTTGAACCATTCCTTCATCAAAACAAACTCCGTGTGCCCGCCTGAGATTAAAAGGCCGAGGACCGGGAACTCTACGTTTTCGATCTTCCCGTCTTTAACTAGGGATGAAATCAAGTGGCCCTCCATATGATTGGTCGGCAATAGCGGCACTTGCCACTCAGCCGCAAGCTTTTTCGAGAATTCAATACCGGTCCAGAGCGCGGGCTCAAGACCGGGCCCATGCGTGACCGCTATCACATCTACCTTTTCGTCCTTAAATTGTTCGAACAGCACCGGCAAGTTTTTTTGATGTTCGCGCTTGGCTAAATTTGGATACACACCGCCGTACTCCGCGTGGAGTTGCGCTTGCGAGAGCAGCGCATGTTTGAGCACTGTAAAAGTAAAACTATCGGCGGCCTTTTGCCCTTCAACAAGCGCTATCCCGGTCTCGTCGCACGAGGTCTCTATCGCAAGGACTTTCATTGGAATTCAAGCACCATTGGCAAGTGATCGGAAGCCGGCTCGTCGGGCACCGTGAAGTACTTTATTTTAATGTCCGGAGACACAAGCATATAGTCCGCAAACGGCATCTGGGCTTTTTTTGGGTAGAGGCTGCTGCGGGTCGTGGGTATGCGGTGGTCCTTGATGAGATTGCGCAGACCGCCGCGCTCTTCGAGCATTGAGAGGCTCTTGGTGTCGATATTGAGGTTGAAGTCGCCGCATAGAATCTTGCGGCCCTCGAATTGCTGCATCACTTCCAGTATCTTTTCGGATTGCTGTATGCGCTCCGGCATATCGTGCTTGCCGTCCTTGTGCCAGAACCCGTGGAAGTTAAAGACAGCGGGGAAGCCTTCTATTTGTGCAAATTGCACCAAGCGCGGCATCGTATACCAATTGCCCTCTTTTGCTTGGCTCAAATCGAGCCCATTTTTTTGTCCGTGGACGAACGTGCCTCCGTGCTTGAGAATTGTATGATCCTTGCGGACAAAGATGACGTTGCACAGCATAACGTCGTTCTCTATCGGCTCCCAGTTAAAGCCTTCTTGAAAGGGGGCATAGATGCTTTGGAAGTCAGGTAATACTTCTCCCAGGTCGCGCAGTAAATTGTGGCGATGCTTTTCATCCCTTGTTTGGATGCGCTCAGAGACCGCAACCTCTTGGAAGCAAAAAACATCGGTCGAGTCCGCCTGCTTTTCAACAAAGCTAAGCAATGGAGCGAGCTGCGTGCCGCCCCAGGTGTTTAGAGAAACGAGTTTCATGGTGCGCGGTAAGGGACTCGAACCCCTGGCCCTCCCCACGTCAAGGGGATGCTCTACCAACTGAGCTAACCGCGC
>CAZLHN010000111.1:0-1671 GCA_964559665.1 uncultured Candidatus Saccharibacteria bacterium | reverse complement strand
ATCTGGGCCCCCAATTCCCGATAACCGGCACCGGAACGACCACGTGGGAGTAGGGCTGGAGCAGGAGGCCAGAAAGAGTATACTTACTCGTATATGAACTGGAATATCCGCACGATCTTTATAGGCCTATTCGTACTATTAGTCATAGCAGTAGGGGGCTATTATCTCTGGAATAAGCTCGGGAGCAGCAATGCCGCGCCGATATCGTCCGCCACGTACACCTGCGACACCGGCAAGACAATACAAGCTAGCTTCTACGAAAAGAGTGTCAAAATATCGCTCAGCGACGGCCGCGAGTATTCGCTGCCGCAAGTGGTCGCTTCCACGGGCGAGCGCTACACCAACGCCGAGCAATCGATCGAGTTCAGCACCGGCGATGACGGCACGGCTTCGATAGGCGAGGGCTCGTCCGACATCCAGACCTACAGCAACTGCGTTGCCGCAGGCAGCGACGCCGCGCAAGTTAATACCTATACCTCACAGGCGGCGTCATCCACGCCGGGCTTCACCATCAAGTATCCGAAGTCATTCACGCTCAATGATTCGTATGCGTACGATGCCTTCGGCCCGAAAAAGCTGATCAGCGGCGTCAAATTCACCATCCCCGAAACAATGGCGACCGGCACTAATCTCTCGGATGACACCGGCGTCTCGGTCGAGTGGCTTCCTAACGCTAAAAACTGCACCGGCGACATATTTATACAGGCCGACGTCAAACCGCAATCGCTCACCGAAAACGGCGTCGAATACTCGGTCGCCACTTCAAGCGACGCGGCAGCGGGCAACCGATACGAGGAGGATGTCTATGCGATCGTGGGCTCCAAGCCCTGCACCGCGGTGCGCTACTTCATCCACTACGGCGCCATCGAGAACTATCCGGCGGGCGCGGTAACCGCCTTCGACGAGCCGGCGCTGCTCGCGCAATTCGACAAGATCCGCCAGTCGCTCGTCCTCGCGACTCAATAGTAAAAGCTAGCTCTCGCGCTTGTGGTGGAGCAGCATGTCAACCGCGTGCTGCATGTCTCCGGCCTGCGTGACCGTGCCGCCGTTGACGAAGAATATCTCGTCGGCGTTCTCTATCGTATTGAGCCGGTGCGCGATGATGACCCTTGTTGTTGAAGAGGGGAGCTTCTGCAATATTTCCTCAAGCAGTGCCTCGGTCACCGTGTCGATGTTGGCGGTCGCCTCGTCGAGTATCAGTATCTCCGGCTCGCGCAGCACCGCGCGCATGAATGCTATCAATTGCTTCTGCCCGAGGCTGATGCCGCCGCCGGCCGAGGTTACTTTTGTATCGAGCCCTTCCTGGAAGCGCGCGCTAAGCCCCGAGAGGTTCTTTTCTTCAAGCAGCTTGGCGGTCTGCGCGCTATCGTAGCCTTTGTACTTTTCGTTCCCGTACAAGATATTTTCTCCCACCGTGCCGCGGAAGAGGAACGGCTCCTGCAAAATAAAACCTATCTTATCCGCGCGCTCCTCGGGCTCATACGAGCGTATGTCGCGGCCGTCGAGGTACACGAGGCCGTTTGTCGGGTCGTAGAGCCGCGCCATGAGTGATGCGGTCGTCGTCTTGCCGCCGCCGGTCGGCCCCACCAGCGCGTATGTTTTGCCTTTTGCGAGCGTAAAGCTCACGTCGCCGAGCACCGCCTTGCCCTCCGGGTAGCCGAAGGACACGTG
>CAZLHN010000110.1:0-1684 GCA_964559665.1 uncultured Candidatus Saccharibacteria bacterium | reverse complement strand
GTTGGCGATGAGCGAGAGGGCGCCCACCGCCGTGTTGCTGGTGCCGGTGGTGTTCTGATTGAGCGCCTCGTTGCCGAAGGCGGTGTTGTAGATGCCGGTCGAGTTGAACGAGAGCGCGGAGATGCCGAAGCCCGCGTTGCCGCTGCCGGTGGTGTTGTTGGAGAGCGTGAAGCGGCCGATACCGATGTTGCCCGAGCCGTCGTCGCCGAGGCTGGAGATGAGCGGCGTACCGTCGTACCCGAAGAGGCGCAGCGCCGGCGTCGATATCGCCTGTCTGATCGACACGTTGTCCACGGTCCACGTGCCCCCGTCGGTAAAGAAGGAGGAGGTGAGGTAGAGCGTCTGCGTACCGCTGTAGGTTGAGGTGAAGAGGATCGAGAAGTGTCCGTTGCCGCGCGGGAGCTGGAGGCTGTTATCCTGGCTGAAGGAGACGTATGGATAGTCGCCGGAGGCGGCCGAGACATCAAAGTTGACCTGATACGTCATGCCGGCGGTAGTGGTGATGGTCTGATATAGATTGGGATTGGTGCACGAGGTGTAGGTCACCGTTACGTGGTTGCTCGAGTAGGCGGCGCAGTCGCCCAAGGTCCAGCCCGTGGCCGAGCCCGTGAAGGTGCCGTTAGTAACCAACTCGCTCCCGACGATGGTGCTTGAGGCCTGCGCGGTGAGGCGCGCGGAAGAGGAGGTCGTACCGACATTCAGGAAGGTATATACGTTGGCGGCATTTATCTGCGAGGTTGAACTGGCCTGCAGCCCCGACTGGAACCAAATCGAGGTACCGGTGGCGTTTGCTGTGGCGCCGAAGTTGCTTGTGGGAGTGAAGGGGAAGGAGCCGCCGCCGGTGATAGGACCGCAGACGATCGTGCCGTTTGCATTGGTAGTGAGCGCGTTGGACCCCGAGCAGGAGCCGAAGTTGCCGATGGTTGTCGAGCCAACGTTGCTGACCGAGAACAGCGTGGTGGTAGCGGATGCGGTTGACGACGCGATCATAAAAAGATTCGCGGTTGCGCCCGTGGCGCCGCCGGGCGTCGCCACGGTGAGGAGCGCCTGCGGCGATGAGGTGCCGATGCCGACATTCCCCGCCGCGGTGATGCGCATGCGCTCCGCATTGTTGGTGCCGAAGAGTACGTCATTGTTGTTGACCGTACCGACGGTGAGGATGCGGCCGTTGCCGGAGGACGCATTGCTGAAGAGACCGAGGATATTGGAGCGCGTCTGTCCAAAGAGCGTGCCGGTGTTACCGGTTGAAGGGACAAAGTTGTTGAGCGAGCTGACGTTATCGTTGGCTACGATCGAGAAGCGGAAGTCGGCGGATGCCCCGTTGCTGGTGTTGCTCATCTGGATGCCCGAGATGTTGTTGGTCGTGGTCGAGAAGGATGCGACCGGAAGGTTTGCCCCGCCAAAGGGCCCCAGATAGCTCACCTGTCCGCCGACATCGAGCGGAAAGAGATTCCTCGTCGAGTTGAGGCTGATGTTGCCTGCAAAGTAGGCGTTGCCGGTGGTTGTGGCGCCGCCGTTTATCGTGAGGCCCTTTGCCTGCGTGTTGCCGCCGACGCTCACGCTCCCGCTGTTGACGAGACCCATGCTCACGCCCGGTTCGCTGATGCTCTGGGTGAGCAGCGTCCCGTTGGTGATGGTGCCCTGGATGTCTTTGATGTTGCCCGCGGTGAAGGTGGCACCTCCT
>CAZLHN010000109.1:0-1686 GCA_964559665.1 uncultured Candidatus Saccharibacteria bacterium | reverse complement strand
GGCTTTGAGCTGGGTGATCATAATCTCGATAGCCTGCTCGAGCGCTTTGCGCGGAGAGAGCGTGCCGTCGGTCTCGACTGCGATGCGCAGGCGGTTAAAGTCGGTGCGGTCGCCGACGCGCATGTTCTCTACCTCGTAGTTAACGCGGCGGATCGGAGAAAATATCGCATCAACGGAGATCTCGCCGATCTCGACGCGCTCCTTCTTGAGCGCTTCGCGCGGGACGTATCCGAGGCCGCGTTCGATGGTGAACTCGGCGCTGAGGTTCGCATTCTTGTCGGTCAACTCGCAGATGTAGGAGTTCGGATTAAGCAAGCGCACCTGGCCAGGCACCTGCAGGTCGGCGCCGGTGACCTTCTTGGGGCCTTTTGCAGAAAGAGTAACGGTCTGGTTTTCGCCGCCGATTATCTCAAAACGAAGCTTCTTGAGGTTGAGGAGCAAGGTCACAATGTCCTCTTTGAGACCGTCCATGGTCGAGAACTCATGCTCGATGCCCTCAATCTTGACCGAGGTAATAGCCGCGCCGGGGAGGCTTGAGAGGATGATGCGGCGCAAAGAGTTGCCGAGCGTATGACCGTAGCCAGGATAAAGGCCGTCTATCTCGTAGACGCCGGACTGCTCCTCCTCGCTTACTACGCGGGGCTTGCTAGGCAATGTGATTGAATACTCCATCATAAAATTACTTTTCCCAATTAATAACTAATTACGATAATTATTTAGCGGCTGTAGAACTGGATGATAACCGCCGCGTTAAACGGAGCTTCGGTCTCGGCGATGCTCGGCTCCTTTTTGACTACTACGCCAAAGGCACCCTCCTGCATCTCAAGCCAGGCCGGGAGCTTAGACTCCGCGGCAGCCTCGGTGCGGTTCATAAAGAGTGGGCTCGACTGGCTTTCAGGGCGGATCGTGATGACATCGCCGGGGAGGACGCAGTACGACGGGATGTTGAGACGGCGGCCGTTGACAAGAACGTGACCGTGGCCGACGAGCTGGCGGGCGGCGCGGCGGGTCTTAACGAAGCCGGCGCGATAAATGACGTTGTCGAGGCGCGCCTCGAGGCGGGCCATAAGTGCGACTGCGGAGTCCTTGCCGCGCTTTTCCATCGACTCGTGCACGTAGCGGGAGAACTGGCTCTCGGAGAGGCCGTAGGTAAAGCGTGCCTTCTGCTTCTCGAGCAGTTGCGCACCGAAGTCGGAGCCGCCGCCGCGCTTGCCGCGGGAAATCTTGCGCGGAGAGCGCGCTTCGGCAACCTGGTACTTGGCCGTCTGGCATTTCTCGAATACCGAAGCACCCAAGCGTTTGCAGATTTTATATTTTGGTCCGATAAGCATACAAAAAGATAGTTAGATATTCAAAATATAATTACACGCGGCGTGGCTTCGGCGGGCGGGGGCCGTTGTGCGGCACCGGCGTCGTGTCCCGGATCGAATTAATATGCACGCCCTTGGTCGCAAATGCGCGTATCGAGGACTCGCGGCCCGCACCCACGCCCTTTACCACCACCGAGACCTCCTTGAGTCCCATCAGGGCAGCCTTGTCTGCCAGGAGTTCGCCTACTTTGGCGGCCGCAAAAGGAGTACCCTTCTTGGCGCCGGAAAAGCCCAAAGAGCCGCTGGAGGACCACAAAACGACGTTGCCGGCGGTGTCGGCGAGAGAAACCTTGGTGTTGTTGTAGGTCGCCTCGAC
>CAZLHN010000108.1:0-1714 GCA_964559665.1 uncultured Candidatus Saccharibacteria bacterium | reverse complement strand
ATCGCGCCGCGCGCAGCGCTTGAGCAATCGATCGAGATCATGGTCACGCAGCTCAAGTCCATCATCGGCTTCCGCGAGGAGGACGCCGCGGCAGAAGCGCCTGCACAGCCTGCGGCCGCAGAGGGTATGATCGCTCCCGACAATGCCTCCGAGGTCATGAAGACCCGCATCGAGGATCTTGAGCTCTCGAGCCGCACTATTTCCGCGCTCGAGAAGGCAAACATCCGCACTGTCGGCGGCCTGGCCCGTAAGAAGGAGGACGATTTGCTCGAGATAGAGGGGATGGGCCCCAAGGCCATTCAGGAGGTCAAGCGCGCGCTCGCTAACTTCGGCATCATCCTGAAGTAATCAACACAATGAGACACGGCAACAACAACAGAAAATTCGGTCGGATGAAGGGCCCTCGCACGGCGCTCCTGAAGTCCCTTGCCCGCTCGCTCGTGCTGCGCGGCAAGATCCAAACGACCGAGGCCAAGGCCAAGGAGATTCGCCCCCTGGTCGAGAAGCTTGTTACCCGCGGCAAGACTAATACGCTCGCCAATCGCCGCATTCTTATCGCGCAGTTGGGCAGCGCCGCAGTCGCGGAAAAGCTCATCAAGACGGCAGCCGGCTATACAGAGCGCAAGGGCGGCTATATACGCATCGTCAAGATGGTCCAGCGCAAAGGCGATGCTTCGCCGATGGCGCTCATCGAGTTCGTATAAAATATTTTATGATTACTATCGACGCAGAAAATAAGACACTCGGCCGCGTGGCCTCAGAAGCCGCCAAGGTCATCCTCGGCAAGCACAAGGCTACCTTTGCCAAGAACGCGGTCACGGGCGAGGAGGTTACGGTAAAGAACACCTCCAAGATCAAGGTTTCCGGCACCAAGGAGGACGACAAGCCGTATGTCCGCTACTCGGGATACGCAGGCGGGCAAAAGCACGAGACCTATAGTATGCTGGTCGCGCGCCGCGGACACGGGGAGGCCCTGCGCCGCGCGGTGCTCGGGATGCTCCCGAAGAACCGCCTCCAGGCAAAGCGCATCAAGCTGCTCATCATCGAGAAATAATATGGCTACCAAAACCAAGGACGAAACAAGATATATAGAGACGATAGGCCGCCGCAAGACGGCTATTGCCCGCGCGCGCCTCACCCCGGGCACCCGCACGGTCGTCACCATAAATAACGAGGACATCAACACCTATTTTGATACCGAGGCCCTGCGCGTCATTGCGCTCGAGCCCTTCCTCAAGGTGACGCTGCCTGTGCAGTTTGCCGTTACGGTCGTCGTAAAGGGCGGCGGCATCGCCGGGCAGGCGGTCGCGGTGCGCCACGCTATCTCGCGCGGGCTTGTCGAGTATAACCACGATCTCAGAGGCGCGCTCAAGAAGGAGGGCTTCCTCAAGCGCGATCCGCGCGCCAAAGAGCGCCGCAAGTTCGGCCTCAAAAAGGCCCGCAAGCGCGCTCAATGGAGCAAACGCTAACAAAGATTTTAGAAAAAACCGGCGAAAGCCGGTTTTTTCTTGACCAAACGTAAATTTTGTGTATAATACTCGCATCATGTCAGATCTCGATGAAGAGTTTATACCGGAAGAGGACGCCGAAAACCCCATGGGGGCTATCAAAAAGCTCCGTGAGCGTCTCCGTAAGGCCGAAGAAGAAGCTAAAACCAATCTCGAGGGCTGGCAGCGCGCAAAAGCCGACTTTGTAAACTTTAAAAAGGACGAAG
>CAZLHN010000107.1:0-1789 GCA_964559665.1 uncultured Candidatus Saccharibacteria bacterium | reverse complement strand
TCTGGGCTCTTAATATTCCTCGCCCTTATCTCTTCCCCCATCTCTGCTAGTGTCATGCCCATTGGATTAATACCCTCATCCTCAAGTAAGTGATCTGCGCGATAACGTTTTTTTGTCTTCACGTCCGACACCAATGGGTCATTAAATCCACCTACATGCCCGCTCGCCTCCCAGACCTTGGGGTTCATGAGTATTGCCGAATCGATGCCGTACATGTCGTCGCGCGAGTCTACAAAGTAACGCCACCACAATTGCTCGATATTCTTTTTGAGTGCAACGCCTAAGGGCCCGTAGTCCCACGTGCCGGCCAGGCCGCCGTATATCTCGGAGCCTTGGAACACGAAGCCCCGGCGCTTGCACAGCGACACTATTTTTTCCATCAAATCTGTCTCAGCCATATAGTCTTTCTACTGCTTAGGCTGCACGATGTCCATACCCGAAGCGCCATCTGCAGTGCGCGTCGTCGGACCGTCTGCGTTAGCCCCCACCTGCACTTGGGCAAAGCGGTCCTGCCCCGAGGCCGCCGTCGGGCCGGTGAGCGCAGGGGCGCTGCCGACCTGCGACGCGCTCGGCGTGAGCGCTACCTGGAATGATGCCTGGCGCGCCGCAACGGTATACCCCGCGCCCGCCTTCACGTCGCCGAGGCTCCAGAGCACCGTGCGGCTGCCGGAATCGTAGGTGATGCCGCTGCCCGTCTGGGCGGCGACAAAGCTCACGTACGGAGGCAGCGTCGCCTGCACCGTGGTGTTGGCGACGGTGTTAGCGGAATTTTTGATAGTCCAAGTGACGGTGTAAGTGGTCGCGGTCTCGGCGCGCGGCGGCACGGGCCCGGTGTTGGTAAATGCTCCGGATGATCGGATTGATTGCGCGGTCAGAGAAAGCGCCGAGGCAAGCACGAGCTGCGCGCTTGCGGCCGAAGAGACGGTATCGGGCGTGCCCGTGCTGCCCTGGCGGGTGGCACGCACGGTCAGATTAAGCGTGATGGTCGGATTGGTGATGAGCGTCCCCTGCGCGGCAGGCGGCAGCGTGGCGAACGAGAATTGATATGTACCCGTGGCGCCCGGCGCAACAGAGGCGAGGGTCGGATCGCGGTCCTGCGTCCAGATGATCGTTGAGTTGCTCGACTGATAGAACCCGTTTTGCGAAGTGATGGATGTTTTGTCGACTGCGGGCCCGCTGAATGAAAGCTCGAGGTCGAGGTTGGATATCGAGTCGCTCAGATTGTTCTGCCAGGTGACCTCTCCCTGCAGCGGCCCTCCAGCGGCGACGGCGATATTCTGGCCGGTCTTGCCTTCGACCGAGATAGTGCCGGTGATGAACGGCTTCTCGACCGAGAGTGTCTGGGGCACGGTGAGGAACGGAACGTCTACGTGCGTGTCGGTCGGGTCGGAGTTGGAGCCCGCGAGGAATCGGAATACGCGCTGGTCGCCATCGGCAGCGTCGATAGTGCCGACGATATGGAGCGTCTGCGTGGCGCCGGGCTGAAGTGTGCCAAGGCGCCACAAGGTGCCCCCGGCTGCGGCCGAGGGAGTAGTGTTAACGACCGAAAAGCCGAACGGATACTGCGCCTCGATCGTGACGTTCTCAACCGGCGCCGTAGTGTTGGAGCGCACGGTGATGTCCATTGCAAACTGGTCGCCGGCAATGACCTGGCTCGGGGCCTCGACGCTTACCGAGACGGGCGCGGAGCCGATCGTAAACAATGCCTGGCCTTGCTTCTCGAACACTGCGTTGGATCCGGAGACGCTGTACTCGAGGCTCGCGCCTATCGACTCTTGCGCGCCCTCCT
>CAZLHN010000106.1:0-1819 GCA_964559665.1 uncultured Candidatus Saccharibacteria bacterium | reverse complement strand
CTTGTCGCCGACCTTAAAGAAGTGGCGCGGATCGTCCACGAGGCCCCAGTCGATCTCGGAGATGTGGACCAGGCCCTCGAGGCCCTCCTCGAGCTTCACGAAGGCGCCAAAGTCCACCATGCCGGTGATGTCGCCCTCGACGATGTCGCCGACCTGGTAGGAGGCGATGAGCTCCTTCTTCTCCTTATCGTCGACCCCTTTCTCGCTGAAGATAAGTTTGCCTTCCTTAGGCGTTGCAGAAATGATCGAGACGATGAGGCGATTGCCCACAAGCTTACGCAGCTCGTCGAGTATCTTGTCCTTGTCGCCGTCGACGACGCGCGGATAGTGCTCGGCCTTGAGCTGCGAGGCGGGGAGGAAGCCCGCGATGCCCTGCCATTCTAAAATGAGTCCGCCCTTGTTGGCCTCTTTGACCAAAATCTCCACCTGGCGCTTTTCGCGCACGGCTTCCTCGGCCTCGGCCCAGATGATCGCCTGGCGGGCCTCCTTGAGAGAAAGTTCAATGTAGCCCTCCTTGCTGTCGACAGAAATAACTTTTGCAGCGATGCGGTCGCCGACGTTAGTGCGCTTGATGACCTCGCGCGCGTTGAGATACTCGCGGCCGAAGATGACGCCGGTGCCGAACGGAGGCAGGTCGATGTAAAGCTTGGCGCGGTCCAGAGCAATGACCGGGCCCTCGACGATGTCGCCCTCCTTGGGCGGCTCGGGAGCGCGCAAAGCGAGCCCCTGCATGAGGGTAAGGGGAGCGGCTTCTAGAGTTGTAGCGTCAGCCGCGTCTAAGACGGCCTCTTTTGTTTTTGCCATATTATTGTTTTGTACGGTAGAGATCCCTTTCGAGATTTACTTCTACGCGCTGTTTCTAATAAAAAGCACAAGCTCTTTATTGCTGATGATTATAGCGCACAACGCTATAAAAGGCAACTCCCATAAAAAATGTGAAAGCCCCGCCAACCTAGATAGGTTAGCGGGGCTTATTTCGAGGCGGTGGATTCTTACGAGCCCTCATTTGTACCTTTACGTCCTAAGACGGTTGAGGTAGAGGGTTGTTCGTCGTTCGACTCCTCCCAGAGTGTTGCCGAGGACCCCAAAACAGGGGGCGACGGGATCAGACGCCTGGTGTCAGGCGCCGGCGATCGACGTTCAGCTGCCGGTGGCGGCGCCGACGGCGATGGTCAGGTCGATGATCCGGGGTGGCATTTTCCTCTGACCGGCCGCATGGCCGGCATTCCGCTTGGATTTCACCGTGGCGACTCTCCTGGTTTGAACAAAAGATGTGCTTTCATCCGACCGGCAGTAACAAACACGCGCCGATTGGTAGAGAATATCCTATACCAACCCAATATTTTTGTCAAGTCAAGCTGTGCATATTGTAAAAATAAGCCCACAAATAAGGCTTTTTTGGCGATGCATACCTATGATTATAAAAAGATGAAGCCCCGCCAGCATGAAGCTGGCGGGACAGAAAACTGGGCGTGCCTAGGGGGTGGGTACGAAGTACCCGGGCTTCTTCTTGTTGCCCTTGTTGTCGACCTGCTGCTCCTTCGGAGCGTGATCGTGATGCCGCTCGTCCGGCGGACGGTATGACGGCTTCTTGTTGGAGCCGCCGCCTTGCTGCATTTGGTCGTTGTAGAGCCGTCGAGACTTCTCGTCGCTCGCTCCGGTACCTACCGAGCAAAGCCCAGGAGGTACGAATACCCCGGCCTCAAATACATTCCATGCATGTTGCATCAATAGTCTCCCGATTGGATTTTCTAGGATGCCCCTTCGCCCTTGCGGCGGACATTTGTACGCTCTCTCCTTAGGATACCGCGCAAAAAAT
>CAZLHN010000105.1:0-1995 GCA_964559665.1 uncultured Candidatus Saccharibacteria bacterium | reverse complement strand
TGCCACGCATAGCGACACCGAAGAAAAGCTCGTGATCTATCAGGATGTAGCACATCCCGAAAAGGTCTGGGCGCGTCAGCCCGAGATGTTTATGGGAGAAACAGAGTGGGAAGGGAAGAAGGTCCCGCGCTTTGAGCTTATTGGGTAGTAGAATGGAGCGATGACGCCTCTTGAGCCGCTCGTGCTTATACCCGCAGCTTTTTTGGCGGGCATTTTGATGTTTTTGGCGCCATGCACACTGCCTATCGTGCCGGGGTATCTTGCCTTCATTGCGGGAGGCCGCGGTAAAGTTGTGCGCAATGCCGCCGCGTTTGTGCTCGGGTTCTCGATCATTTTTATACTGCTCGGAACGTTCGCAGCGTTTTTTGGCGCGATCCTCGCACCATGGCATGCATTGCTCGGCCGGTTTGCAGGTGTCGTTATAATCATCTTCGGTCTCACGATGCTCGGGTTACTGCGTCTGCCGGGGCTTGGCTCTGATCATCATATCCGCCTGCCGAAGTTCCTCGCGGTCGGCCACCCGCAAAGTTCGTTTTTGATCGGCGCTTTGTTTGCGCTCGGCTGGAGCCCCTGCGTGGGGCCGATACTCGGGACTGTGCTCCTGTTCGCCTCGACCTCCGCGACTGCGCTCTCGGGTACAATCTTGCTCGCGGCATTCTCGTTGGGGCTGGGGCTGCCGTTCATACTTGCGGCGGTGTTTATTGAAAAGCTGCACGGCTCGTTTGCGGGCTGGAGCAGGCTCATACAAACGCTTTCTTATATCGGCGGCATAGTGCTCGTCTTGCTTGGGGTACTCATGGTGCTTGGCGACATGGGGCTGCTTGTGCAGTGGGGCTACGGAGCATTCGGCTTTTTGGGCTACGACCGGTTGCTCGAGCACCTGTGATGCAGTAGCATGGATTGATGATACTTAAAGTGCTTATCGTGGTCGTCGTGGGGGTGTTAGTCTTCAAATTCCTCGTAAAGCCCCTCTTTAAGGTGCTCGGCCTCCTTATCTTGGCCGCGGCGGCATGGTGGTTTTTCTCAGGATTCCACTTCTAACCCATGGCATTTGTCGATGAACTCATCATACTCGCCCGCGCCGGAGCAGGCGGCGACGGCGTAGTGCGCTGGCTACATGAAAAGGGCAAGGAGTACTCGGGTCCTGCCGGCGGCAATGGCGGGGCCGGCGGCAATGTATACATCGAGGGGGTGCGCGACATCAACCTGCTCGCGCGCTATCGCGGCGAGAAAAAGTTCGAGGCGGGATCGGGCAACGCGGGAGAGAACAACAACCGCACTGGCGCTGGCGGGCGCGACATGACCATCAACCTGCCGATAGGATCGGTCGTCACCAACCGGGAGACGGGCGAGGTGCACGAACTCATGCACGAAGGCGACCGCAAGCTCATACTCAAGGGCGGCCGCGGCGGCGCGGGCAACGCGGCGTTCAAGTCGTCGGTTAACCGTTCGCCGGAGGAGAGCCTGCCGGGGCTGCCCGGAGAAGAGGCGCAGTTGCACATCGAGTTGCGCCTTATCGCCGACGCGGGCTTGATCGGCTTGCCCAACGCTGGGAAATCATCGCTCCTCAATGCCTTGACCGGCGCCTCAGCCAAAGTCGGCTCGTACGCATTCACTACGCTCGACCCGAACCTCGGTATGCTCTACGGTTATGTGCTTGCCGACATCCCGGGGCTCATCGAGGGCGCCTCCGGCGGGAAGGGGTTGGGCTCCAAATTTTTGCGCCACATTGCCCGGACCAAACTGCTCGTACATTGTATCTCTCTCGAATCGCCCGACCCGTTTGTCGATTATCAAATCGTGCGCAAAGAGGTGGATCAGTTCGAGGGCGGGGTACTTAAGGACAAACCCGAGATCATCATCCTCACTAAATCGGATATGAAAAGCCCCGAGGAGGTAGAAGAGACACTCGCCCACATCCGCAAGAATCAGCCGGATGTATATGCGGTGTCAGTGCTCGACGACGTATCGGTAGAGGCCCTGCGCCAAGTACTT
>CAZLHN010000104.1:0-2008 GCA_964559665.1 uncultured Candidatus Saccharibacteria bacterium | reverse complement strand
CGTTTTTCCGCGCGCGTGTCGGGCAACAAGGTTGACTTCCGCGTCTCGACCTTTCCGACCTACTACGGCGAAAAGGTCGTGATGAGAATCTTGGGAGCCTCCAACAAAATCCTCAAGCTCGAGGATTTCGGGCTCTCCGCGCGCAATCTCGAGATGATACGCACCGCGATAAAAAAGCCCTACGGATTGATACTCATCTCGGGGCCGACCGGCTCGGGCAAATCGACGACGCTTTATGCGCTCCTCAACGAGGTGGACCGCGACAAGCAGAACGTGCTCAGCCTTGAGGACCCAGTCGAGTACACGATCCCCGGCGTCTCGCAGTCCCAGGTGCGCCCCGAAATCGGCTACACGTTCGCAACCGGCTTGCGCACCACGCTGCGCCAGGACCCCAACATCATCATGGTCGGCGAGATCCGCGACGCCGAGACCGCCAACCTGGCGGTTCAGGCGGCGTTGACCGGCCACCTGGTGCTCTCTACCATCCACACCAACAACTCGGTCGGCATCGTGCCGCGCCTTTTGGACATGGGTGTGGAGCCCTATCTAATCCCGCCGGTCCTCATACTCGGCATGGCGCAGCGCCTGGTGCGCACGCTGTGCCCGGGAGGCGGCAAAAAGGTGGCGGTGGACAGCTCGATGAAGAAGCTCCTGTCCACGCAATTTGCGGATCTCGACGAAAAATTTAAAAAAGATATTCCGTCGCTCGATCAAGTGACGCGGCTTGAGGTGACTCCCGACTGCCCCTCGGGCACCCGCGGGCGCGTCGCGGTGTACGAGATGTTCGACATGAATACCGATCTCGAGCACGCGATACTCGACGGCAAGGGCGAGGACGACCTATTTGCCATCGTCCGCAAGGAAGGCATGCTCACCATGAAGGAGGATGCTATCATCAAGTCAGCAGAAGGCATCGTCCCGTTCGAAGAGGTCAACAGTTTGGGCGGCGAGTTCGAGCTCGATGATACTCCCGAGGCCGCTCCCGCGCCCGCGCCCATCAAACTTGGCGAGGGCGTCGAGCCCGAAGAGGAGGAGGCCGCGCCGGAGCCTCCGGAAAAGGAGCTCAAAGTATAATATGCCGCAATATAAAGAAAAACTCGCAGCGCTTATCGAAAAGCTCATCGCACAGGGGGCGAGCGATTTGCATCTAGGTACGGGCATCCAGCCGGTCATCCGCGTATCGGACGTTCTGACACCGCTCCTCTCCGAGCCGGTGCTTACGGCCCAGGATATGGAGGGTTATATCGGCGAGATGCTCACTCCCGAGCACAAAAAGCGCTTCCTCGAGACGCAGGAGATAGACTTTTCATACTCGTACGGGGACAAGGCGCGCTTCCGCGGCAACGGATACTTTGAGCGCGGGCGCATGAGCGTGGCGCTGCGCCTCATCCCGCGCATGATCCGCACCCTTGCCGAACTCAACCTGCCGCCGGCGCTCGAGACCTTCGCGACCCGCCAGCAGGGATTCTTTTTGGTGGTAGGGCCGGTCGGCCAGGGCAAGACGACCACACTCGCGGCGCTAATCGAGAAGATCAATCAGGAGCGCACCGAGCACATTATCACGATCGAGGATCCGATCGAATATATTTTCGACAACAAGAAGTCGCTCATCGACCAGCGCGAGGTGCGCGTGGATACCGCGGACTTCGGGATAGCGCTGCAGTCGGTCTTCCGCCAGGACGTCGACGTGGTGATGATAGGGGAGATGCGCACGCCCGAGACGATGGCCACGGCGGTGACCGCCGCCGAAACAGGGCACCTTGTGTTCTCGACCCTCCACACCAACAACGCAGGGCAATCGATCGACCGTATCATCGACTCGTTCCCCGCAGCACAGCAGGAGCAGATACGCATCCAGCTCGCCGGCTCGCTTGCAGGAATCTTCTCTCAGCGTCTGGTGCCGAGGATTAGTGGCGGCTTGGTGCCGGCCTATGAGCTCCTGGTTGCAAACTCTGCGGTCGCCAACCTTATCCGCGAGAAGCGTTCGCACGAAATAAACACCGTCATC
>CAZLHN010000103.1:0-2009 GCA_964559665.1 uncultured Candidatus Saccharibacteria bacterium | reverse complement strand
TAGATCGTGCGCTTGACCTGCTCGCCGGATTTTATCGTACCGATCGAGATGCGGTCATGCGTGAGCGCCTTTGTCGGATCGGTGGCGTCGCGCGCGCCGTCGGGGTAGTCGATAACGAGGTCGGCGAGCTCAAGCGGCGTCGTATTGCGGTTGGTGACGATGATCTCGAAGGTCGCCTCCTTACCGCCGTCGATGAGTGAGGGCGCTAGCACTTGCACATCGATATTCTGCGGCGAGGTGGTGTTTATTCCGCCGTAAAAAAGAAGCCCCGCGATGCCCACGGCGAGCACAAAAAAAGCCACCGAGCCGAAAAAGAATTTGGTCGAGAGTGACATGCGCTTTTTTTGATTGAATGGGGTCATGGGCGGCGCGGTAGTGATCGGTGCAGGCATGGCCGGAGCGGAAAATTCCGATTCTGCAGCGTCCCCTCGCAGTCCTCCAGCGGAGGAATCGGAATTTTCCGCTCCGGCCGAACTGTCCTCCCCTTTGGGGTGTATCTCGCTCCAGGACTTGGGTGCATGGCTCTCGTTGGGAGAAAGTGGCGAACGCTCGTCGATAGGCGCTTGTTTGGAGCCGCGCGCGTAGAGGCGGCCCTTGAGCTTGTCGACAGCGCTCTTTTCCTCCTTGGCCATAGATAAAGAGAATTATACACTACCCCTCTATAACCCCGTGGCGCCGAGCGATTCGTTTATCGCTTTGACGAGCAGCTCTTTTGACGCCGCAACTTCGGCCTGGAGCTCGAGCGAAAAGAAATCCTGCTCTATAAAAGGTTTGAGCTCCGGCGTCTGCGGCAAGTAGCCCAAGTGCGAGATGATTCTTAATACAAGAACTGTTTCAATACTCTGCGCGTAGACGCCCTCGCTGCGCGAAAGCGCGCCAAGCCCCTGCGCAACAGTGTCGTAAAGGCCTTGGTTGAACTCTTCTCCATGGATAAGGCGCAACAAGAGCCGGGCAATGCGGCCCATCGCTTGCCTCTTTTCGGCCGAAAGCTCGTCCGCGCGCAGCTCGTGCACGACATCCACCGCGCCCGTAAGCTTCCATTCGTGCTTGCCGCGGATGAATGAGTAGGTGCCGCGCGAGAGCGGTTCGATACCGTAACGCAGCTTAGAGGCCTCGCGGCGAGCGCTGCGCGCTACCGCCTTCACCAGCCCAAGTTCGCGCGTGAGTATCGCCACAAGCGTATTGGCCTCGCCAAGGCCGCGCTTGCCAAGCACTATCCCCTCGCTCACAAACAGCTTATGCATTAGATTATTCTACCGTTATTTCCAGGCTCCCCAATCCTGTTCCCTTTATGATCTCATTGCGATACTTCTCGGCGACCTCTTTTTCTTCTGCGCTTACCATGAGCGTATAGTCGGGTCGGTCGGTGATGGTGAGATTCTGCGTCTTGCGCCACTCCTGCACGCGGCGCATAAGCCCGCGCACCATCCCCTCTTCCTTAAGCTCTTGTGTCAACGTGAGATCGAGTTCTACATCGCCGCCAATGGTCGGATCTTCAATGACCTCTTTAATATTCAACTCTTCAGCAATGAGCTGGCGCAGGGAGGCGTCGATCGGCAGAGACTTCACCTTGAGCATTCCGAGCGGTTGCCGGATCTTTATACCCGCGCGCTCACGGGCCTCGAGCGCCATCGACGAGACGCGCCGCACCAGTTCCATATCGGCGAGCAGCTTCTGATCTGCCGTCCCAGCCTCGGGCCAGTCGCTTAGATGCACGCTGTCCTCCTCGCCGCCGACGCCGCGATAGATGCTCTCGGCTATATACGGAGTGATCGGGGCGAACACTTGCGCAAGCGCCACAAGCACCTCGTATTGTGTCGCGAGCGCGGATTGCTTGTCGCGCGCGTCGTCGCCTTTAACCCTGTCGCGCGAGCGGCGCACATACCAGGTGGAGTAATCGTCCACAAACGCGCGCAACGCCTTGCAGGCAGTAGGCATATCGTATGCCTCCATCGCAGCCGTTGCCTCCGCGATAGTTTTATTGAGGAGCGACAGCACCCAGCGGTCGA
>CAZLHN010000102.1:0-2053 GCA_964559665.1 uncultured Candidatus Saccharibacteria bacterium | reverse complement strand
TGCGCTATGCGCTCGCACAATCCATCAACGTGCCGTCGGTCAAGGTGCTGTACCTCGCCGGCCTCAACGACACGCTGCAGCTCGCCAAGTCGATGGGTATCTCAACCTTAACCAACGCCAACCAGTACGGGCTTACCTTGGTGCTCGGCGGTGGCGAGGTGACACTGCTCGACATGACGAGCGCCTACGGCGTATTTGCCGACGACGGCGTCAAATATCAGCCGACGGCGATCTTAAAAATAGAAGATGCGCAGGGCAATGTCATCGAGGACAATACGCAGCCCTCCGGCACGCAGGTGCTGCCTAAAAATATTGCCGAGGAGATAAACGACATCCTCTCCGACCCGGTGGCGCGCGCGCCGCTTGGAGAAAACTCTCTCGTTTCCTTCCCCGGCTACGACGTGGCCGTTAAGACCGGTACTACCAACAACTACAAGGACGCATGGACCATCGGCTACACGCCCAACATCGTGGTGGGCATCTGGGCGGGCAACAACGACAACACACCGATGACGCATCAGGTCTCGGGCTTTATCGTGGGGCCGATGTGGAACCAGGTTATGACGTACGAGCTCGGCCGTATCCCCAATGAGTCCTTCAGTCGCAGCGATGTGAGCGACGAGAGCAGCCTCAAGCCGGTTATGCGCGGCATCTGGCAGGGCGACGTATCGACCGTACAGAACGGAATCGAGTTCGTCACGCAGTCGGTCCACGACATCCTCAATTGGGTCGATAAGACCGATCCTAACGGCCCGATACCCACCGACCCGACCCAAGACCCGCAATACGAGCGTTGGGAGTATCCTGTGCGCATCTGGGCCCAACAGAACGGATATGTAGACGGTCTCCAGGTGCCGGTCGGCAATGCCCCCACCCCGCCGCAACAAACCCAACAACCAGATCAAACACAAACTGCAACTACTACAAGTTTTTAAAAGCTACCGGTTCATCGGCATCGCTAGGTAAAAGAAGGAGTCGTCGGCTGCGTCTTTGACCAGCAGCGGCTTGCCGGGGCCGTTGGAGTAGAGCCTGACGCTCTCACCGCTTATTGCCTGGAGGCTGTCAGCCAGATAGCGGCCATTAAAATTCATTGCGACCGCTTCGCCCGAGACCGTGGCGCGCAGGGTGGAGATCTGCTCGCCGACATCCGGATTGCGCGAGGCGAGCGTCACCGCTTTTTTAGAAGGCTCAACACCGACCGAAACTTGCGAAAATTTGTCGGCAAATATCGAAAGCGATTTAAGCGCCTGGCCCATATCCTCGCGCAGCACCACCGCCTCGGTCGCAAACGTCTTCGGCACTATCTGGCGATAGTTCGGGAAGGCGCCGTCGATAAGTCGGCTCGTGTAGTACACCGCGCCGACATGCGTCGAGAGCTGGTGCTCGTTGTAGTAGATCTCCACATCGCCTGTGGCTCCCTCGAGTATGCGCAAGAGTTCCGTTGCATTACGCGCCGGCAAGAGCATCTGCGGCACGCTACCTTGCGAGCGCAGAGTGACTGACTTTTCCGCCAGGCGGAAGGAGTCGGTAGCTGCTGCAATGAGCTTGCCCGCCTCGGCGTAGAGCAGGATGCTTTGGAGCTCCGGCTTTATCGCTGAGGTCGAGGCGCAATACGCAACGCTGCGTATGAGGCGCGCCAACTCGGCGGCCTTGGCAGAAAAAGAGGTCGTTGCCGCCACTTGCGGCAATATGGGGAAGTCCTCATGCGGCACAACTTTTATCGAAGCAGAAGCGCGCTCGGTCTCCACCTTGAGTACGCCGCCCAAGAGTGCCGCCGAGACCGACTTGCCGCGAGCATTGCCGAGGAACCCGGCGAGCACCGAGCCCGGGACCGCCGCAATGCCATCCTCCCCCACCTTGGCCGGCACAGAGATCTCGACACCACACTCGAGATTGGTCGCTCGCAAAGTAACACGGCCGTTTTCGGCAGCAAGCAATATGCTACCCAACACCGGAAGGTTCGCCCGCTTTTCCACAAATCGTGCCGCGAGCGAGACCGCAGCGAGGAGTTGTTCTGTTGTGGATTCGAATTTCATATTCTTTATAAATACTT
>CAZLHN010000101.1:0-2060 GCA_964559665.1 uncultured Candidatus Saccharibacteria bacterium | reverse complement strand
GCAGCCGTTGCCTCCGCGATAGTTTTATTGAGGAGCGACAGCACCCAGCGGTCGAGCACGTGCGCGCTGTCTTTGGCTCGAGCATCACCTTTGTACTCGTGCTTATAGAGCTCGTAGAATTTGTAGCAGTTCCAGAGTATGCCGAGCACGCGATTGTTGGCCTCGCGCACGTCCTCGTCGCGGAATTGCAGGTCTTCGCTGTTCATCACGACCGAGCCCATCAGGTAGAATCGGTACGCGTCGGCGCCGAACTGGTTCATGATATTGAGCGGGTCGGTATAGTTGCCTTTCGATTTGGAGAGCTTCGCGCCGTCTTGTGCAAGCAGGTTGCCGGTTGAGACAACATTCTGGAAGGAGCTGTGGCCCGAGAGCACGGTGCTCACCGCCAGCATGTAGTAAAACCATGTGCGCGTCTGCCCGATGTACTCGGCGATAAAATGTGCGGGGAACCCCTTGGGCCACAATCCGAAGAATCGCCCGGGGTTGAAGACGTTTTTATGCTCGAATGGATAATGATTGCTTGCGTACGGCATCGCACCCGACTCTACCCAGCAGTCAATGACCTCCGGGATGCGCTCATAGCCGCGACCCGACGCGTCCACGAGCGTGATAGCGTCGATATACGGGCGGTGCAGGTCGAGGTCGTAGTCGGCATTGTGCGGATACGGAATGAACGGAAGCTCCTGTAGGCTCGCTTTGTCCGGGAGCGTCTCCCGCTTGGTACGCAACTCTTGCGAAGTGACGCGGGCCGCAACCGAGGAGAGCAGCCATATCGGGTTCCCATGAGAAACAATAAGGATTGTTTTATTTACATACCGGCGCTCGATTTCAAACAAAAAGTCTCCCATCCGGCGGCGCACGTCCATAAAACTCTCTCCCCCTTCCGGAGCCTTGAGGAATTGCTCTTCGTTGGTGATAGATGCGTGGAATTCGGCGGCTTTCTTTCCGGAAAAGATACCGAACTGGAATTCCCGCAAACGCTCGTCAACCATGACCGCCTGGTCAGAAAGCCCGAGAGCCTTCTGCACGATAGCTGCTGTCTCGCGCGTGCGCAGCACAGGAGATGTGATAATGAGATCAATATGTTTTCCCTTCAAGCCCTCGGCTGTCTTTGCTGCCTGGCCCCTGCCCTGGTCGGTCAGGTGATTATCGAGCCGATCACCCGAATCAAGCTTGTCCTCCACATTGCTGAGCGCCTCGCCATGCCGCATGACAAAGTACGTGTTGCCGGACTTCTTCGTCTTCTTGAGAAGCTCTTCGATCGAGCCTATTACCATCAGATTCTTCCCGCCCTTCTCCTTCCATATCGGCAAGGGGGATGCCCAGAAACGGTTGCGCGAGATGGTCCAGTCCGGCGCGTTCTCAACAACATGCTTGAAACGGCCCTCCTTCAGATGCGCAGGCACCCAGTTGATCTTTTCGTTCTCGCTTAGCATCTTCGCCTTTACCTTTTGTATATTGATGAACCATGACGCAACCGCGTTGTAGATAAGCGGCGTGCCGCAGCGCCAGCAGTGCGGGTAGGAGTGCGTGTGATTGGCGCGGGCGAACAGGAGCCCCTGCTTGTCCAAATCTTCCTTGATAAGTTTTTCGGCCTTCTTGATGTACTCGCCGCGGATAAACTCCGGCGCATTGTCGTTGTAAGTGCCGTTGGAGTTTAGCAGCTGCACCATGGGCAAGCCCTCTTTTTGCCCGAGCGCAAAGTCGTCCTCGCCATACATCACGGCAGTGTGCACGATACCCGTGCCTTCGGTTGTCGTAACAAAATCAGCGCCGAGCACGACATGCTTCTTGCCCTTGTGCGCCTCGACCGCATTGATGCGGTACAGCGGCTCGTACTCGGCGCCGATGATCTGGCGGCCCGGCAGCTCCCCCACCACGGCGCCCGAGGTCTGGTCTTTCCTTTCGCGCGCGAGCACCAAGTACTCGCCGTTTTGCTCTACGAGCACGTACGGGATATCGGCGCCCACGGCCAAGCCCACGTTCCCCGGTAGTGTCCATGGAGTTGTCGTCCACGCGAGCAGGTAGGTGTTGTCCGGCAAACCAACCAGCTGCGGCTG
>CAZLHN010000100.1:0-2144 GCA_964559665.1 uncultured Candidatus Saccharibacteria bacterium | reverse complement strand
CTCGACGCTCGGCTGGCCAGAGGAGACGAGCGACCTCAAGACCTACTTCCCCAACAGCCTGATGGCGCCGGGGTACGAGATCATTTTCTTTTGGGTGGCGCGCATGATACTTATGAGCGGATTTTTGCGCGGAGCGCTCCCCTTCAAAACAGTGTTTCTGCACGGCATTGTGCGCGACAAAGACGGCAAGAAGTTCAGCAAGTCGCTCAATAACGGCATCGATCCTCTGGTCATGATCGACAAGTACGGCACCGACGCGCTGCGCATGTCTTTGCTTGTCGGCGCCGCTGCCGGCAGCGACATCAAGTTCGACGAGGCCCGGGTGAAGGGCTACAAGCTGTTCGCCAATAAATTGTGGAACATCACGCGCTTCGTCTTTGACAATGCGCAGGATGCCAAGACGGACGCCGAGCTGACCGAGCGCGACCAGGAGCGCCTCATGCAGTTTAGGGCGCTCGCGGCGGACATAACAAAAGATCTGGAAGAGTACCGCATCTATATGGCCGCAGAAAAGCTCTACCACTACCTGTGGGATATCTTTGCCGCCGACATGATCGAGGAAAGCAAACCAATCCTCAAGACGGGCACGCCGCAGGAGATACAGTCGCGCAAGCGCATCCTTATGGAGATTTTGCGCGACTCGCTCAAGCTGCTGCACCCCTTCATGCCGTTTATCACCGAGGAGATCTGGAGCTCGATGCCCGACACAAAAGACTTGTTGATGGTAGAAGCCTGGCCCATAAAATAGGCGCTATAATTAGCGCATGCTCACGCCGGTGCTTTTTATCGCATTTTTGGGCGGCGTATTGCCCGCCTTGCTGTGGCTCACCTTCTGGCTCCTTGAGGACCGCCGCGAGCCCGAGCCAAAACGCTACATATTCTTCTGTTTTTTGGCCGGCATGCTGTCTGTCATACTTGCGCTCGGAATCGAGAAGCTTGCTCAGGCGTCTGCCATCTCCTGGGGCTACGCTCCCACCGGCCCTTTGGTGCTCTTTTTGTGGGCGCTGACGGAGGAGTCGCTTAAATTCGGCGCGGCCTACCTGGTAGCGCTGCGCGCAAAGGTCTTTGACGAGCCTCTGGATGCCATCATCTACCTGGTGACGGCGGCGCTGGGCTTCTCTGCCGCCGAGAACATGCTCTTTTTGCTCCACCCGATTGAGCAGGGCAACATCCTCCAGACCATACTCACGGGAGACCTCCGCTTTATCGGCGCTTCGCTGCTGCATATCCTCGCCTCTGCCACGATCGGCGTCATGCTGGCGCTCGCCTTTTATCAACCCGCGCGGGTCCGGCGCTTGGCGGCGCTTGGCGGAGTTATCCTTGCCGTTATGTTGCATACCTTGTTTAATTTTTTTATACTGGGGAGTGGCAGTGGCGCTACGTTCTGGATTTTCCTCGTTATCTGGCTTGGTATAATCGTAGTGTTGCTCATGGCGGAGCGGGTCAAACGCCCGGCTCCGCGCTATAATTGAGCGCATAGCCTCCCATATAGCAATCTACTAGAAACATACAATGGCACGAGATAAAAAATCCTTATTTGACTGGCTCACCGGCAGCGCCGGCGCCGACCAAGAGTATACATTCGACGATTTGGAGACCGGCTCGGGCCTTACCCAGGTACGCAGCGACAAGCGCTCGGCCACGATACAGATGAAGCCGGAGGCAGAGATGCCCGAGGAGCCTGCCGAGGGCGAGCTCTCGGTAGACGTCTATCAGACGCCGACCCATATAGTCATAAAAGCTATGATCGCGGGCGTGCGGCCCGAGGATCTGGATGTTTCTATCACCCGTGACATGGTGACCATTCGCGGCAAGCGCGAAAGGCACACCGAAGGCGCATCAGGAGATTTTTTCTTCCAGGAATTGTATTGGGGCTCGTTTAGCCGCACGATAGTGCTGCCCCAGGAGGTAGAGATCGAGGAGGCAGAAGCAACCGAGAAGCACGGCCTGCTCGTCATACGGCTCCCCAAGATGGACAAAGGCCGCCAAGCTAAACTCAAAGTCAGATCAAACTAAATAAAGAATAAGAACCCCGGGATTGTCCGGGGTTTCTTAAACCGCCTATATTTGCTAGAATCGTCCTATTGCTTGGGTAGCTCAGTTGGTAGAGCATCTCCCTGAAGAGGAGGGGGTCGCCGGTTCGA
>CAZLHN010000099.1:0-2194 GCA_964559665.1 uncultured Candidatus Saccharibacteria bacterium | reverse complement strand
TTTTGGCTGGTCCCGGCCGTGCCTCCAGCAGCATAAAGAGCGGTATCTCGCGGCGCGCCAGGTCCTCGGCCTTTTGGCGAGGACCGTGCTGGCTTTCTTTGTGCGAGTTCCACTCCTCGAGCCGGGTTACCGCAAAGCCGGCATTCGCGAGCGATTTAAAAAAGTCCTGGAGCGATCGATGATACGAGATCGTTTTAGTGTTGCCCACACCCGGATGCATCTCGATAGAGATCTTGGCCGCCGAAAGATAACCATCGATGCGGCGGTACTGCGCGCCCGCCGCTTCGTCCCAGCCCCAGCTCGAGCGCTTGAGCACGCGGAATGCCGGGTGGTTGAGCACCATCACAAATCTACCATCCGGGCTTAGCACCCGCCTTACTTCCCTTTCCACGGCTGCCAGGTCCTCGATATTCTGGAGCGCGAGCACGCAGACGACCGCATCGAACTCACCGTCTTTTGCAAACGCGAGTTTGTCTGCGGGCGCAACATGGTATGCAATATCGCCGCCGAGTTTTTGTGCTTGTACAATTAATTCTTTCGAGATGTCTGCACCAACCACCTGCGCGCCCACTTTTGCAAACTCGCGCGCAAAGTATCCCTGCCCGCATGCGAGGTCGAGCACCTTCTCCCCTTTTTTGAGATCGAGCACGCGCAAAAGGTTGGGCAAAATGACTTTTGCCTGATAGGTGTCGTCTCCGCCCAGGTACTCGCCGTACCAGTCGGCGACCTTGCCCCACGAGGTTTTCTTATCGTCTTTTCTTTCCATCGAGTAGCTCCAGCTTAGCCTGCCTGGAGAATCGCTTCAACTCGGCCTCGCGCCTACGGGCGGTTTTAAGTAGTCGGAACGTTTCGGAATATTTAAGCACCACCGGCCGGCGGATCTTGGTGTAATGCGCGCCGGCTTTGGCGTGGTTATGTTGATGCAACCGTTTTTCTAAGTTGTTGGTGCAGCCGACATACAGCGTTTTGTCGACGCATTCAAGAATATATACAACCTGAGCCACTAATCGATTTTACACTACCGCCGCTCTCCGCAGCCGCACCACCTCGTACTCGCGCCAGATAAACCACATGACCACGAGGTCGAATATTGTCAGCGCAATAATAAAAACAGAGGTTGTCAGGAATATCTGATAGAGCTGGTACACAACAAACAACCCGAGTACCACAAGCGAGCTTGGGTATGCCCACAATTGGTTTTTGAGCAGCGCCACAATCAAGAGGAGTTTGATACCACCGCGTACTAGGAGGTACAGCGCGATAAACGTGGTGCTCGTGAGCGCGAACTGCTGCGCGAGCGCGAGCGAATGTGTCGCGATAAAATCATCAGGGTCTTCTAAGAGCTCGGACTGCGCCAGCTGGCTGACAAAGTCGGTAACAGCAGACAGCGGCACAAAAAAGATAAGTACGCCGCCGACGATCTCGGCCAGAGATATTGCGCCCTTGATAAGGATGCTGATGCGGAAGTACTCGCCGATACGGCGTTCCTCCTTCAGCGTAAATTCGGGAGCCATATCTCTATATAAGCACAGTTCCCCCGCCGAGGTTGCGAGAAGCCGTTATACTTAGGGCATGAACTCGTGGCTGATGCGCGCGCTCGTGGTCGCGCTCTTGAGCGCCTACTTTTTGCATTGCGCGGCCACACCCACCGCTTGGCACTTTATCGACGGCGTTAATCTTATATTCCACGAAGCTGGCCATGCGATATTCATCTTCTTCGGACAATTTATACATATACTCATGGGCTCGGGGTTCCAGGTGCTTTTGCCGCTCCTGATAAGCGGGCACTTTTTCTACACGAAGCAGCGCGTTTCGGGAGCGATAGCACTCATGTGGGCCGGGCAGAGCCTCATTAACGTATCGGTCTACGCCGGTGACGCGATAGTGATGCAGCTGCCGCTGCTCGGCGGAGACAACTCCTTCCATGATTGGAACTATCTCCTGAGCACGCTCGGGATATTAAGATGGACACCCGAGATAGCGCAAACATTCTACGCAACCGGCGTAGCGATGATCCTGGCGGGCATAGGCCTAGCGTGTGTATTCCTCAAGCAAGACTACAAACCAGGCAGCTTGAGCTGGAGCCAAGGCAAAAAGAAGTACTAGAAAAAAGGGATATTTTGCGCTACAGTGGGAGCGCATTGCCAGATCGTCTAATGGTAGGACAACGGACTCTGAATCCGTTTATCTTGGT
>CAZLHN010000098.1:0-2222 GCA_964559665.1 uncultured Candidatus Saccharibacteria bacterium | reverse complement strand
GCGTCGTGTCGGTGACCTTTTCGCCGCCATGGATCCACGTGTCGGGACGATCCGGCTCGCCGAACCCGGCGACCGACCACTCGGCAAACTCGCGGACCATCGTATAGCCCAGGGGCGCGAGCGCCTTGCCGTAGAACTCTTTTCCTTTTGCGAAGTCGCTGACGTTGAGTGAGACGTGATGGATCATACTATATATAACTAGAGAGTAATGCCTTTAGTATACAGGACTCGGGTTCATATAGGATGAAGAAAGAAAAGCCGCCCGCCGGATTGATCCGGCGGGCGGCTATAACGAGCAATTATGAGCGACGCCACTCCACAGTAGTCACGTACATAGATTTCACGAGCGTCTCGGCAAGCTCCGAGAAGAATCGCCGAGTGCGCGCCTTTTTGAGAGCAGATCCCAGCGCGGCATGGAGGGCCTCGGCACTCCGATAGTCCAGCATGATAGCAGTCGAGTGTTTGCCGCCACGGCGCTTGATGCCTTCGCGCGCGCGGATGAGCTTCCCTTCTCGGACATCCTCGCGCGCAATCTTGCGCCTGATGTCGAGCAGTACTCGCTCGCCTTGCGCGTCGGCTCTCACGAATGCGATGCTCCCGCCCTTGATTCTTGCAGACGTAGTGGTCGGCTTGAGGTCATCAAGCATGTCCAACCAATCGATACGTTCCGAACGCTTGAAGATGCCGCTAACATTGCCGAACCATTTCATCAGGTTGCTCCTGTGTCTGAGAAAGTCTGCAGCGATAGTGCCATATCATGCGCTCATTGTCTATAAAAGAAGACCGTCCAGATTTTCACTGGACGGTAGGATGCGCACGAATGCCGGACGACCTAATGATAAGACGCGCGCGCCGTACATGTTCTAGCGTCGCATCAATATGACTGATCGCTTTATCGATTCCGACTCCGATCTGGGCCATGATCTCTAGGGCCTCCCTTCTTTCTTTGCGCAGTGCGCGCGCAGAGAGGAGGCTGAGTTCCCGTCGTACCGAGTCTTCGCCTTTGTTCTCGATCTCAGCGAGCAAAGGAGCCATGAGTTCGATATCCTTCTTTCGGTTCATGCAGATCCTCCCGGGAATCGCTTCCCGAAGGAAATATGGAAGTCCGCGTTCCGTGCTGCACGCGCTATCGCCAGCTTCGACTTCGGGTAGTCGCTCGAGAACACGCGTATCTCTTGATGAACGCTTGCACCCCTGACGGAAAGGAGAATGCTCCCCTGCTCGTCGATGATCTTGACCGCGTTTCTCCCCGTCGCGCTCTTGCCCGGACTGATGAAGCCGGGCGATATTTTAGTCACTGACTCTTCCTTGATCACGTGGGGCAAGAACCGCCAAGCGGCTTCGATTACGGTGGAGTGGTTGCCGCCCAACTTGCCGCCCCACCTCTTTTTAAGGTGCGACATGCATACCTCCGACTGTTGTTCTAAGCACGTTATACAATATAGGTACGTTCCTGTCGAACTTTCGCTCCAGGGACTGAACGAGGGTAGAACCTATTTTTTAGATTCAAGCACGGCAACTGCCTGAGGATTAAAGCCCTTGAAGATCAGCCACAGGCCAAACGAGAACTCGAATACTGCGACGCCAATTGCTGAAAGTCCTGCCAAACCATCATGTTGACCAAGAAACCCAAACATCACGGCGAGGTATCCAGCGAGAAGTAGAAAGCCTCCAGCTATTCCGATTAACGAAAGGCCTCGAGGTACAAGGCGGGATTTGTATAGCATGAATCCCAGGAGTAGGTCGCATACGGCAGGCATAAAACTTTGTCCAAGGAGGAATATACGATCATAAAGTAGAGCAAGCGTATGGCTAGTAACCAACGCATCTGCTCCAGCACCCGTTTGTCGCAACGTTACTATAGTCAAAAGAAATGCCACACCAACGAAGATTGTCCCGGATTCAAGAATACGAGCAGCAACAAGGGCCAGCGCCGCTGATTCATTTTGCTTCTTGAGGATCGAGAACAGTACGACAGCGGTGCCGATACCGGCGAGAGCCACAATAATCTCCAAGACGCCGCCTATGATAGCGGAAGTATCTGGACCAGCACCAAGGACATAACCCGCAGTCTTTACTGGACCATAAATAAAAAGAGTCGGGATCGAAACAAAAGTAAGCACATACAGCACACCCGCTATTAAAGAAATTTTTCTTTGTGGAGACATAGGCCAACCGTACGCTACATCTTTATAAATAGATACGTGCCGTATCTAACAACT
>CAZLHN010000097.1:0-2251 GCA_964559665.1 uncultured Candidatus Saccharibacteria bacterium | reverse complement strand
GCGCCGTCCCTTTGCGCACGATTTCAAGGATCCGATGCGTGATCACTCGGGTTTTGCCCGCTCCGGCACCGGCCAATACCAGCAAAGGGCCTTCGGTGCATAACACCGCCTCTTTTTGCGCTTCGTTTAGTCCCGAAAGATGGTCCACCCATCATGTATACCACCCCAAAAGTTATCCACAGGCACTTTCTAGCTATATTGACCCCCCAACCTCCTTCGGTATAGTGGGTAAGCACAGGGTGAACGGATGATTAAGTGGCTTAACAGAGCCATTTATTGACAGGATACGGAGAAATTGCGCTTATTTAGGCTTATAGACTCTCATAAAATAGACCCTTCTTCGGTGGTTGAGCCATATTCTGCGAAGAAGGCAAAAAAAGTGTTATTTTTCAAGCTTTTTACCGGGCTAGCGTCTTTCGTAATACTAGTAATCCCTCTTTTTGCCCAAGCCGGAGTTCTATCAGTCTTCACTCTCTTGTTTGAAAAGTCAGCAGCGGTCTCAAACGCGGAGGGTACCAGCCTCAATTCGCAGACTATTCCCCTTTTGGAGCCGGCCATAAACCTCGACCCGAGCCCGGCAGTAGGCGGCGGCGACATCACGGTAGCCGATAATACGGCGCTTGTGCCAGCCGACGGTCCGTCGGGCACCACTGCCGATATAAACGAGCAGCCGGCATCGTCGCAGATCAGCGTCTACATCGTGCGCGACGGCGATACGCTTTCCCAGATAGCGCAGATGTTCAATGTCTCGGTCAACACGATAGTGTGGGCCAACGACATCCAGAACGGCGTTATCCAGCCGGGGCAAAATCTCATCATCCTTCCGATTACCGGCTTGCGCCACACCGTAGTGGCCGGCGAGACGCTCCAGAGCCTAGCGACCAAATATAAATCCAACGCGCATGACATCGCGCAGTATAACGACCTCACTGACACGTCGGCGCTTGCAGCCGGCCAGGTCGTTATTATTCCCGACGGCGAACTTGGGGCGAGTACGCCTGCCGCTCCCGCCAAATCTGCAGGCTCTTCTGCCTCAAGCTCGCACACGACGGCTATCAAGAAGATCGCGACCGGCGCCACCACCGAGCCGTATCTCGGCGGCAGCGGCCCGGTTATCGCGGGCTACTTCAGTTTCCCGCTCCCCTCGGGCATCATCACCCAGGGGCTGCACGGCTGGAACGCAGTCGACATCGGCGCGCCCAAGGGCACGAGCATTTATGCGGCGGCCGACGGCACTGTGATAGTCGCAAAAAACAACGGCGGGTGGAACGGTGGCTACGGAAACTACGTCGTAATCCAGCATCCCAACGGCACACAGACTCTGTACGCGCACATGAGCAAAGTGCTTGTCTCGCAGGGCGACCAAGTCGCACAAGGCGACACGATAGGCAAAGTGGGAGCCACGGGAGAAGCAACCGGCCCACACCTGCACTTCGAGGTCCGCGGAGCAACCAACCCGTTTGCAAGTATCCCGGTCGGCACACAGGAATAAGTAAAATGTACATAGAAAATCTCGCCTTCGGGCGAGTTTTTCTTTTATCTGTCTTGTGCTACAGTCGGAAAAGAGGCCTTTGTTTTGGCCCACCATAGGAGAAGAGTAATGAAGCAACCGCTGGATGACGCGCGGCTTTCGCTCCCCGACAATCACGCTTTCCGGTATTACGCTCCAGAGCCAACGCCGGCAATTCGTGCGGACGCGTTCGAGCCTTTCAGCTTCCGCACTGCCGCTGAGATAGAGGCCGAGCGCAAGGCTCAGAAGCAGGCCGCAAAGCCGAAGTGATCGGCAACAACAGTGAAGCCGCGGCACAGGGTACCGCGGCTTTTTTTATCGCTCATATTTACCAAGCGTGAGTTCGTTGCGGAGCTTCATCCACAACTGGCCCAGATGGTTCTCGCCATGATGATCTGGCCCTCGCCCCCAAAAGGAATCTTTGGGCGAATCCTCGATCATGTCCTTGCCGATCGTCTCCAGCAACCGCTCCTTTATGAAAGGATGCTGCGCAAGTTTGGCGCGCAGTATTTCTTCCATGATCGAAAGCTTCACCTCTGGCCAATCGGACCGCTTGAGGTCGTCGTGCTTTCGACCGAGCTTTTTCGCGTCGTGGGCCGAAGTTGCCCCCGCGATCAAATCCTGCATCTCGGGCTCCAGGAACTTCGCCGCCTGGTATGCGTGCTCGGAAGTCATCCAGTCTCTCCCGCGCCATATAACCCTAAAGGCGGAGAAGTTGGAGAACATGTAGTGCTGGCCCCC
>CAZLHN010000096.1:0-2275 GCA_964559665.1 uncultured Candidatus Saccharibacteria bacterium | reverse complement strand
TTCCGATCTCTAGGAACATTTCGTACAAACGCAGCGAGTCCGCGCCAAACGTTTCGACAATTTCGTCCGGGCTCACGGTATTGCCCTTTGATTTGCTCATCTTGGAGCCATCTGCGGCCATGATAAGGCCGTGGCTCGTGCGCTTCATATACGGCTCGCTGGTCGGCACGAGCCCCTGATCAAAGAGGAATTTATGCCAGAAGCGCGAGTACAAGAGGTGCAGCACCGTATGCTCCATACCGCCGTTGTACCAGTCAACCGGCGTCCAGTAGTTTAGTTTTTCAGGCGAGGCAAACTCCTTGTCGTTGACGGGGTCGGCATAACGCAGGTAATACCAGCTTGAGCCGGCCCAGTTAGGCATCACGTCAGTCTCGCGCTTCGCCGGACCGCCGCACTTGGGACAAGTCGTATTGACCCATGCGTCCATGCCTGCGAGCGGCGATTCGCCGTTATCCGTCGGCTGATATTTCTCTACTTGCGGCAATTCTACGGGCAGTTGATCCTCGGGCACGGGTACCCAGCCGTCCTTTTCGCAATGGATCATAGGAATAGGCTCACCCCAATACCGCTGGCGGCTGAATACCCAGTCGCGCAATTTGTAGTTCACCACCCATTTTCCGCCTACTTTTTCGGTAATCTTTTTTGGATCTTCAAATTCTATCTCCCGGAAAGGCAGACCGAACTTCTTTGCAAAGGCTCCGTCGCGGTCGTCGTGGGCTGGCACGGCCATGATTGCTCCCGTGCCGTAGCTCCCGAGCACATAGTCGGCGATAAAGATTGGTATTTCTTCGTGGTTTGCGGGATTTATTGCTTTTATCCCCTTGAGCTCGACTCCTGTTTTTTCTTTCCCTTCTGCACTGCGGTCTACTTCACTTTTCTTTTTAGCTTCTCCCACATATGCGGCAATTTCCTCAACATTCTGAATGGCTTTTCTTTCTATACATGCCTTTACAAACAGATGCTCGGGCGCCAGCACCATATAGGTCGCGCCAAAGAGCGTATCTGGTCGCGTAGTAAATACCTTTATTCCTGGCGTGCAGATCTGTATGAGCGCGTCGGTGATCGGCCGCAGCTCCATCAGCTCTTCTTCCTCGGTTTGCTCAAGCGCATATTTGCCGGATGCTTTGGCGATATAGAGCCCGCGCACCGGTAGATGCGGGTCAACGGTACCGTGCGCTTCGTCAGTCAGCACGACGGGCCGCACGCCCTCGGCATGCAGTACCATCTTGCCCGGTGTAATCATGCACAAGGCATTTCTCCATTCTGCGTCCACTTTGCCACCATGCTTGCGCGCAATATCTTTATAGTACGCCTGCATCTTCTGACTGATCTCTTCAACGCTAAACTTCTTTTCGTCTTCCCCATTCAACGCATTACGCTTGACCATCTTGGGGTCGATCTCTTCGCCCTCGATAAAAAAGCCGGTGTCATCGGCCAGGACCGGGAGGTTAGTATGCTCAGCATACGCGCGCGCTTTCTTTTCGGCATTCTCAGCGAGCGTCGGAGCATCCTCCTCGACATGCAGCTCGACCCCGATATCTTTCGGTGTCTTGAGCGTGATAGAAAGGCCGGCGGTTTTGATAAGTTTTTGCATGCGCCTGAGCTTGCCGTCGTTGTTTGATGCAAAGACCACCTCACCGCTGAGTACCGGCAGGTTGAGCGGGAACGTAATCTCGGCACCCTCGCTCGGGCCTATCCAGTTTTTCTGCTGTACTTTTGCGCGCTCTATATAATCAACCGTATCAAGATCGTCATACAAGCGCTTGGCATACTTGGTTATTGCGAGCATCCACTGTTCTTTCTCGCGCTTTTCCACAGGAGTGCCGCAGCGCTCGCAGCAGCCGTCCACCACCTCCTCGTTCGCGAGCACAATTTTGTCCTTGGGGCACCAATTGACCGGGATTTTCGCCTTGTATGCCAAGCCTTGCTTAAAAAGCTGCAAAAAGATCCACTGCGTCCATTTATAGTAGTTGGGGTCGGTCGTATTTATCTCACGCGACCAATCGAATGAGATGCCTATCGACTTAATCTGCCGGCGGAAGTTGTCGGTATTCTGCTTAGTGACGATCTTCGGGTGGATGCCGGTTTTGATTGCGTAGTTTTCTGCAGGCAAACCAAACGCGTCCCAGCCAATCGGGTACAAAACATTCTTACCCTCGGCGCGGCGCTTGCGCGCAACGACATCAAGCGCAGTCCACGAGCGCACGTGGCCCACATGGAGCCCGTCGCCGGAAGGATACGGGAATTCGATCAGGAGATAATTCTTTTCTTTGGA
>CAZLHN010000095.1:0-2297 GCA_964559665.1 uncultured Candidatus Saccharibacteria bacterium | reverse complement strand
GAGCGCACCAGAGTCCTTTTCGAACTGTATAAAAAATTGACCCAACCCAAGTAATCGTATGGCTGACTTCATCGAACAATTTAAAAAAGAGATAGCAGGTTTCGCACCCAGCGCCCGTCCTACTAAAACCGGGACCGTTTTGCGCGTCGGCGACGGCGTTGCCGAGATAGAGGGCCTCGAGGGCGCGGTGATGTCGGAGATGGTACGCTTTGATACTGCCTCCGGCACAAACCTTAAACATGCGATAGAACAATCACACGAGGTCTTTGGTCTCGTGCTCAACCTCGAGGAAGAGTCGGTACGTGTCGTTATTTTGGGCGACGTAGGCGCTGTGCGCGAGGGCATGGAAGTCGTCTCAACGGGTGCGGTACTTTCTATCCCCGTCGGAGACGAGCTTATCGGCCGCGTGGTCTCGCCGCTGGGCGAGGCGCTCGACGGCGCGGGCGCTATCAAGACGAAACAGCGCAATCCTATCGAGCGCGAGGCATACGGCGTGATGGATCGCCAGTCGGTTAACGTGCCGCTTCATACCGGTATCAAGGCCATCGACTCGATGATCCCGATAGGCCGCGGCCAGCGCGAGCTTATCATCGGCGACCGCTACACCGGCAAGACGACGATCGCAATAGACACGATACTCAACCAGATGAGCGAGCCGAAAGAGTCCCGCCCTATTTGTATATATGTGGCGATCGGCCAGAAGGAGAGCAAGACCGCGCGTCTGGCAGCGCAGCTGCGCGAGGCAGGGGCGATGGAGTATACGATCATTGTTGACGCAGGTGCATCGGCTCCGGCGGCTATCCAATATTTGGCTCCCTTCGCTGGTGCCGCAATCGGCGAATACTTTATGGATCAGGGACGCGACGCACTTGTTATTTATGACGATCTTTCCAAGCATGCTGTCGCATACCGCGAGCTCTCGCTCCTCCTTCGCCGCCCGCCGGGCCGCGAGGCATATCCGGGCGACGTGTTCTATCTCCATTCGCGCTTGCTTGAGCGTGCTGCAAAGCTTTCTAAGGAGAAAGGTGGGGGCTCTTTGACAGCGCTTCCGGTTATCGAGACGCAGGAGGGCGACATCTCCGCTTATATTCCGACCAACGTGATCTCGATCACTGACGGGCAGATCTTCCTCGAGACCGACCTCTTTAACAAGGGCGTGCGCCCCGCAGTAAACGTCGGCAACTCAGTGTCGCGCGTGGGCTCATCGGCGCAGACCAAGGCGATGAAGAAGGTCTCCGGCAAGATCAAGCTAGAGCTGGCGCAGTTCCGCGAGCTTGAGGCCTTTATGCAATTTAGCCAGGACCTCGACCCTGATACCAAAAAGCGCATCGAGTCGGGCACGCGCCTTGCTGCGATCCTCAAACAAAAGAACGGCGCCCAGATGAGCTTTGCCGCGCAGGCGATGTCTATTTACGCGGCGGTCAATGGATACCTTGCGAAAACATCTGTGGAGCGCGTACCGGAGTTTGAGGAAAAGCTGCTCGCATATCTTAACGCCGAGTATCCCGAGATCTACAAGTCAATCATGGAGTCTAAAAACATCGTCGAGCAGACCGAAGAGCACCTCAAGGCTGCGATTGAAAAGTTCGTCGAGACACATCCGGATCTCAAATAGTAATGTATGGCAGGACTTAAAGCTATAAAACTAAAAATTCGCTCGGTCGAAAAGACCCAGAAAGTCACCAAGGCCATGGAGGCTGTTTCGGCTGCAAAGATGCGCAAGAGCCAGCAGCGCGCGCTCGCGGGCCGCGCCTATGCCCGCGCGGCGGTATCTATCTTGGCGCGCGTCTCCGGTGCTCGCGAATTGAAGAGCCATCCGCTGACACGAGGTTCGGAAATATTAATTCCAGGCGCTGCAGGTCATAACGGGGACGCTTCCGGAAATAATATCTCCGAACCTCAGCGTGCTTTGTATATCGTCATTACTTCCGACAAAGGCCTCGCAGGCGCGCTCAACTCCGCAGTGCTGCGCGCCGTATGGGCTGAAGTCCGCGGCAAAGAAGCTACGACAAAAATTATTGCTGTTGGGCGCAAGGCGAACGATTTTTTTACTTCGCGCGGCTTTACGGTAGAGATCTATCATCCGAATACTGGCACAATCCCGTCGGAGCTTATCCGCGAGCTTGTGGATACCGCAGCTGCCCGTTTTTCTGCGCAAGAGACAGACATCGTAAAGATCGCGTATCAGAACTTTAAGTCGACCTTCGAGCAGCGTCCGACTATCCGCACTATTTTTCCGCTGAGCTTGGGCGAACTCTCCGCAGTGGTGGGCGACATCGTGCCGGCGCGCGGCGTCT
>CAZLHN010000094.1:0-2305 GCA_964559665.1 uncultured Candidatus Saccharibacteria bacterium | reverse complement strand
AAAATCCGCGCGAAGTAGCCGAGGAACTGGCGGCTAAACTCGCGGTCGAGGGCGTCAAAAAGGTCGAGGTTGCAGGACCGGGATTCATAAATTTTACCCTTTCGGGCACAACGGTCAAAGGCATCGTCCACGAGGCACACGAGAGTGGGTGGGGCAGCAACATTCTATATAAAGGAAAGGCCGTGATGGTCGAGTATACTAGCCCTAATCTTTTTAAACCTCTACATATAGGGAATTTGATCGGAAATATTTTAGGCGAGTCTATTGCTCGCATTCTCGAGCAGTCTGGTGCCCAGGTAGACAGGCTCAATTACCCATCTGACATAGGGCCCACTATAGCCAAGGGCGTTTGGGGTTTGCAGAAGTTGGCTCTTGATCCAAGCGATATTGCACAATTGGGCAAGGCGTATATTGCTGGTAACGAAGCGTATGAAGCTGATGTTACGGCTAAAAAGGAAATAGAAGATATAAACAAAGCTTTATACGAAAATACAAATCCTGAATGGAGTGGGCTGCGCGAAAAGGGGATCGCAACGTCTCTCAAGCACCTGCATGAGTTATGCGAGAGGCTCGGTACAAGATTTGATACTGAATTTTTCGAGAGCCAGTCTGGGCCTATCGGAGCAGACATTGTCCGAGCGCATATAAACGATGTGTTTGTGGAGAGTGAAGGCGCCATTGTTTTTAAAGGAGAAGAAATAGGCTTACACACCCGAGTGTTTTTGAATTCCCAAGGACTGCCGACATATGAGGCAAAAGAGGTCGGACTTTTTGAGCTTAAGAGCAAGGCATATCCTGATTTTGATATATCCCTTACTGTAACGGGCGGAGAGCAGCGTGATTTTTTTAAGGTTGTCTTTGCGGCAATTGGAAAGTTATTTGCAGATAAAGTAGCAGGCAAGAGGCTCAAACATATCCCGACAAGTTTTTTGCGGCTCACTACCGGCAAAATGTCTTCGCGCAAAGGTAATGTAATTACCGGCGAGTCGCTGCTGGAGGATCTCAAAGACGCTGTGAAGGAAAAGATGAAAGAGAGAGATATTTCTGACACCGAGAAGATATCGGAGCAGGTAGCAGTGGGCGCTATTAAATACAGTACTCTTAAACAAGGCTCGGGCAGAGATATTATTTTTGATCCCGAAAAATCGCTCAGCCTCGAGGGCGACTCGGGGCCTTATGCGCAGTATGCGCTTGTCCGCGCTCGCGCGCTTTTGCGCAACGCTGCAAGCGCAAAGATTATTGATCCGCAGCCGGCAGGTCCCGCACCGGTTGAGCGGCTTATTGTGCATTTCCCCCAGGTGGTGGAGCGGGCTGCGCGTGAGCTCGAGCCGCACCACGTGACAACCTATATCACCGAATTGGCCGCGGCATTTAATGCGTGGTATGCGAGCGAGCGCATGATAACCGATGGCGCGATAACGAGCCGCACGCTTGCGGTAGTCAAAGCGATCGAGAACACCCTCGCCAACGGGCTCCAAGTACTCGGCATTCCGGCTCCGGAGGAGATGTAGAGACTGGAAGAGCGCGCTCAAAAGCGGTACGCTAGGAAGATATGTCCGAATTGGGGAAGTCAGAGGTGGCCCGGCGCGAGGAGGAGATCCTCGCTTTTTGGAAAGAGCAGGGGATTTTTGAGCGCAGCCTAAACAAGCCCGCGCCCCGCGGCGAGTTCGTCTTTTATGACGGGCCGCCTTTTGCAACCGGCTTGCCGCACCACGGCAGCCTCCTGTCCTCGATAATCAAGGACGTCGTCCCGCGCTACAAGACCATGCGCGGCTACCGCGTGCCGCGCCGCTGGGGTTGGGACTGCCACGGGCTCCCGATCGAGAACCTGGTCGAGAAGAAGCTCGGCCTCAAGACGAAAAAGGACATCATCTCCGTCGGCATCGACACGTTTAACGAGACCGCACGCTCGACGGTGCTCGAGTACGTGCACGACTGGGAGCAATATATAGACAGGGTCGGCCGCTGGGTGGACTTTAAGAACTCCTACAAGACGATGGACAACTCGTACATCGAGACCGTCTGGTGGGCGCTTGGCGAGATGCAGAAGAAAAAGCTCCTCTACGAGGGCCGCAAGGTGCTCATGTATTGCACGCACTGCGAGACGCCGCTGGCCAAAGCTGAGATAGCCGCGGACAACACCTACAAAGACATCACCGAAGAGGCCGTTACGATCAAATTTAAATTGAAGCAGCCGCAGCTGGTTGGTTTGCCGGACAACACCTACCTGCTCGCGTGGACCACGACACCGTGGACACTACCGGGGAACGTGGGCTTGGCCGTGGGCGCCGATATCCCGTACGTG
>CAZLHN010000093.1:0-2308 GCA_964559665.1 uncultured Candidatus Saccharibacteria bacterium | reverse complement strand
AGAATGTCGATCGGGAATTGCATATCCTTCATCCAGATGCCCCAGTCGCCGTCCTCGGCGAACACGAAAAGCATTCCGCTCCCCTCTGCGAGGGACGCTCTGCCGCCGAGGCCTTGTTCGCGCTCAGCTTCTGTCGTCGCAAGCTCGGCGGTAACAGTCGTTGAGCCTGCTTGTATCTGTTTAGTGGGCAAAGTAGTTGTTGATGCGGGTACCTGCTGCATATAAGAACCACGATAAAAGAGAAATATCGCGGCCGCAACTGCTAGAATTAGCACAATACCGATAACCAATCCTCTTTTCATTTTTTACTTACTGCCAGATCGCCAGCACGATACCCATTAGCGAGAGCGAGACAACATAATAGCCGACGTTAATGGCCCACAGCTTCCAGGATTTGTTTTCCCACAGCACAACGCCCAGCGCGGCCGGCGCCACAAACCCGATGGCATTCCAGATGCCTGCCTCGAGACCTGCCGAGATGCCGCTTGCGCGCATGTAGGTTGCGGCAAAAATAAGGTTGTGGTCGAGCACGTATGCCATCACTAGCGCGCCCACGAACATGATCGCGTAGTTGAGCGGCGGAGCTTTTTGCATGCTATCCATCGAAATCCCCGCAAAATGTGCCCAGGCCTTGCCGAACATCGGCCCATACCAAAAGAACCCGAGCGCCATAGGGATAAGAGCCGAAACCAAAACCGCGAAGTAGTTGATGGGAACGTCCATATAAAATGAGTGTTTTGCTAATAAGCGCCCGCTGAAAGTATACACCTGCGGGCACAAGAGGCCACTAAAGAAAAAGGAGCCCGTTAGAGCTCCTTCTCTACCGGAAAGAGGGTTTTCATGTCCTTGAGCACGCCCAGGATTCTTCTGTACAAAAATGGCTTGTACGCCTCGGGGTTATGGCGATGCTCCTTCCCCGCCTCCGTATAATCGCGGACAAGCGCGGCGACCTTCTGATTTTGCCTCTCCCACGCATGTACCGCCAGCCGCACGCCGTCCTGGCGGCTGCATTGCTTCTTTTCCATCGCTGCCTCTTATGCAAAGAACTAGCCGGCTACCCCTCAAGGAGAGATAGCCGGCTGGTTCGGTTAGGTTACATCTTCCCCTTGCGGGCTGATTCGCACCTTGCGCGTCGCGCAGGTTGCGGGCGGAGCATCGGGACAGTCCCTTAGCATCTCCGCTCTCTTGATGTATGGTCTACATCCAATCCTACAGAAGCAGGGATAAAAGTAAAGCGGGCGGGTGGTCAGCAGTTAGCAACCGCTAGTAGGGATGACCGGTCCAAATATGCAGCTTAACCCAGCTCGTCTTGGATGAACTTTTCGAGATCTGAGAGATTGGTCCTGAGGTCGGTCTTTAACTTTGTTTCCGCCGAAGAGAGCTCGCGCTTCGTAGTGGCGTCATCGAGTGCTTCTATGTGCTTTTCGATGCCGTCCTTAAACACCACAAACGCGCGGTGAACATTCTTTTGCATCTTGAGCGCCTCGCTCGTGTGGCGATACTGATAGACCTTATACCAGCCAACAAGCGCAACCGCGCAGGCTAGCGCCAAGAACGCGAGCAAAAGCAGCAGAAGCGAAGTGGTACTCACCGATATACCGCCGATAGTGATGTGCGGCTCATCTCCGACTATTATGCGCACAGTGTCGGTCGGATCACTGAGAACCCCTTCCTGCGAGACTCCTTCGGCCCAAACTTCATACGTGCCCTTTTCAAGTACAGGGCCGGAGAACGAGAAGGCACCCGACGTGTCCGGTGTCGTTTTTAATACGCTAGGATCGCCGCCGTCTTTTGCGATATAGAGATATACCTGCGCGTCCTGCTGCGGCGCATGACCGCTTACAGAAAGCTGATCGCCGATGTACATGTGCGCGGGCACCAGGTTAAGTACCGGTTTTGGCGTGGCTGCGACAGGCGTGGCTGCAGGAGTCGTCTCCGGCGGAGTGACAACCACAGGCGCGGACTGTGCAGGCGGAGTTTTAGCAGGCGGCGGTGTCGTTTGAGTGGGAGCAGGCGTAGCGGCCGGCGCAGATATTACTTTTAACTGCAGTGTGCCGGTTGACTGCAACACATTGGTGCCGAGGCCGTCGTTGGCACGGACCACCGCATTGGCCAGAGAAAGTGTCGCAACGCCGGTGGTCTTTGCGCGGAATGAAACGGTGAGCACTGTGCCGTTGGTGCCGGAATATCCCGGATTCGGAAGCCCGCCGCTAAAAGACACCTGACCGCTCTGGTGAGAAAAGCTCGGATCCTCTACCCAGAGCGAAAAATTGGATGAGCTTTTGTCGAGCGAGAGCGCTTGCTGCAC
>CAZLHN010000092.1:0-2329 GCA_964559665.1 uncultured Candidatus Saccharibacteria bacterium | reverse complement strand
GGACCGGAAGCCTCTACGTCAGAAGCGTCCAATTCTAGCAGATACTCACCCGCCCCGGCATCAATGACCGGGGCGGTATTTAATTTCATACTCCCGCTTGACATTTGCTGATTTTTATTTAAGTTTAAAGGAGCTTTTGTACTCGGTTGGCTCGACAAACCCCGAAAGGAGAGGCTATGTCGACTTCGATCCAATTCAACGGCAAGGAAGTCCGGAATCCCCTGCTGCGCGTGCTCGTTGTGGGCATTGTGGTGGTCCTTCTCGTCGCGGTTGTCGTCGTTATGGTTGTTGGGATAATGATCTTCATGCCCGCCCTTCTGATCATCTTAGGGGTCGCGGTGGCACTGTTCATCCTCAGCATTCCGGTGCACATCGTGCTGCGACTCATGGGCAGGAGAGGATTCTATGTCCGGAAGGGCAACCGGTTCATCTGGACAAATATCGGAGCCTTCCAGCGCCGCTAGATTGCAGATCTTCGTAGCCGCCCTTCCACCGGCGGCTTTTCTTTTTATGGAGACCGGAGATGAACGGCTCTGTTGACACACTGCGTAAAGATGTTACCTTATCGGCAGTTCGTTCTACACACCACGAAAGGGCACGATCATGAGCTTTTGGACCGTGCACGGATATTTCGGCGGTCTTTTCTTCATCTTGCTGCTAGCGATGCTACCGCGCTTTACGACGCTCGTATTCCTTGCGCTGTCGACAGGATTGGTGGCATGGATAACGGAGCCCTTCGGGCTCACGGGATCTGCGGCGCTGCTGCTGGCAATCGTCGGATGGGCAGCGTGGGTGCTCGTGCCGCGCTTCTTAATCGCCGTTTTAGCGACTGCGCTTTACTGGCACACAAACCCGATTTTGTGTTTCGGGGCATGGGCCATCGCGTTCGTCATGCTTGATGCAAAGCAGAAGACGGCAAAAGAGAAAGAAGCCGGAGTAAAGGGCCAAGCCAAAACAGGTCCTGCTGCTCCCAATCGCACGCGCAAGACCGCGCAGCAGTGGTGGGACATACTGGGTGTCAGCCCATCGGCTTCTGTGGACGCGATCAAGTCGGCATATCGCCGAGTCGCCAAGGCAACACACCCCGACACCGCTCCCGACGGCAAAGGCGATACGGAGAAGTTCCGCAAAGCCAGCGAGGCGTACCAAAAAGCGCTCAAGCAAAATGGCAAATAGCCGACCCGTGGTAAGGCGACTTACCACGGGCTTTTCTTTTTATATATTCGTGGTATAAGATCTGCAGACACGATTCCAACCGGAAAGGAATATCTCATGGAAAAAGATTCCCGCCTTCCGCCCGAGACGGCCATAACGGACAAGCGGCTCGGCTTAACGCCGCGCGTGGCAGAGATCCTCGAAGGCGATTGGAAGGAGAAAGTCGCCACGCTCGGCGTACTGCTCAAGAAGACGCGGACCGACCTGTTGGGCATCCCCGGCATCGCGCCGGTCGATGTCGAGGGCATCGCCGACTGTCTCGAAGCCCAGGGCTACGAGCTCGGCGAGCTGCAGGAGAAGCGTCCTAAGAGCCTTGAGTGATGCTTTTGCGACAAAAATCCCCGCCCGGGCAAACCCGGACGGGGATTTTTTCTACAACTGATTACTTTTACTTCTTGCCCATCTGGCAGCCGCACGAGCACGAACCGTCCGCCTCCTTATGCTCATGGCCGCACGCGGTGCACGTTGCGTTAGTTTCCATAGAAGAAGTCAGTTACTAATACTGCTTAATAGTATCACAGCGGCTTTTATTTTTAAGCAAAAGAGTATACTACCCCTATGACTACGCTATATATAGTGCTCGCCATTGCCAGTATCCTAATCTTCCTCTCCCTGCGCATTGTTAAGGAGTATGACCGCGGCGTGATCTTTTTCCTCGGCAAGCTCACTGGCGTGCGCGGCCCGGGGCTCATTATGCTGATCCCGATATTCGAGCAGATGACGCGCACCACCCTGCGCACCATCACGATGAATATCCCTTCGCAAAAGATAATCACCAAGGATAATGTCTCGATCGACATCGCGGCGGTTGCCTACTATCACATTGTTGACCCTATCAAGTCGGTGGTCGCTGTTGAAAAGGTCTACGACGCGGTCAACCAGATCAGCCAAACGACGGTGCGCAATGTAGTGGGCCAATTTATGCTCGACCAGCTGCTATCGCAAACCGCCGACATCAACGCGCAGATCAAGGACGTGATAGACCAGCACACCGAGCCGTGGGGCGCCGAGGTAACTGCTGTTGAGATCAAGGACATTACGCTGCCGGACAATATGCAGCGCGCCATGGCCAAGGAGGCGGAGGCCGAGCGCGAGCGCCGCGCAAAGATCGTCG
>CAZLHN010000091.1:0-2427 GCA_964559665.1 uncultured Candidatus Saccharibacteria bacterium | reverse complement strand
GGTGCGGGATGGGAGAATCGAACTCCCAACTACAGTTTGGAAAACTGTCGTTTTACCACTAAACTAATCCCGCTATATGTCGTAACTGCGCCACTAATGAATCCCGCTAAAGTTCGCGACTGTATCACTAATGAATCCCGCGCGTATACTATATATATCTCAAATATGAGCTTTGTGGAACTCGGACATACACTTGGGCACGCGCTTGCAGCATTGGCTGCAGGAGTACTTATGCTGCTGAGCCCCCTCCTCTCGCTCCTGAGCGGTACCACCACCGTGCAGATAGCGCCTCCGGCAGAAGAGCGCGTGGAGAACACTCCCCCGCTTGCAGCAACGGCTACGACAAGCTCGATTGCAATTGCCACAACCACTCCCAAAAAGACTGTGACGCCGGCTCCTAAAAAACAAGCTGCGCCCATTTCTGCGCCCACATCAACAACACCTGCTCCGACGCTACCCGCGCTCGACCCTACCGTACTCAACACCCAGACGCGCGCCTCACTCGTAAACATCTTGTGCCTCACTGACACAAGCGTAGTGCATCCGATATCCGCCAGTGGCGTCTTTGTCGACAGCCGCGGCGTGATACTCACCAACGCGCATGTGGGGCAATTCTTCCTGCTTGCCGATTACCCGGCGCCGGGCAGCGTCAACTGCCTTGTACGCACGGGCAGCCCCGCGCAGGCGATGTATCACGCGACTCTGCTGTATCTGCCGCCCGCGTGGATCAACGACAATGCATCGCAGCTGGTAGCACAGGAGGCAAAGGGCACGGGCGAGAACGACTACGCATTCCTGATTGTCACGAGCGCGGTAGGATCGAACCCTTTGCCCGCCTCCTTCCCTTCCATCTCAATGACATCCAATGAGCCAACATTGGGCGACAGCGCATTTTTGGCGGCCTACCCGGCCGGATTCCTCGACGGCCAGACGATCGAAAAGAGTTTGTATATCGCCTCGGCATACGCGGCGGTCGATCAGCTGTTTACCTTCGGCAGCGCGCGCGATATCGATCTTATATCGGTCGGCGGCACAATTGTCTCGCAAGGCGGCTCCTCCGGCGGCGCCGTAGTGCGCACGACCGACGGACAGCTTGAGGGTATTATCTCGACCGACACGACGGCCGACACGACGGCCGCGCGAGACCTGCGCGCCATTACGCTTGCGCACATCAACCGCAGCCTAGCAACATTCGGCAAGGGCGGCATAGTCCAGCTCCTGTCGCAAAATCTCGTACAAGAGGCCGCCGAGTTCCAATCAAAAATCGCGCCGGCAGAAAAAGCGGCGCTCGTGAGCGTGCTTGAGCATCACTAATTTTTTGCGCGCCATCGGGCAAAGATCCCGCAAGGCAGATATCTGCTGCTCCCCTTTTCTTCAATTGTCAGATCGCCGTATTCTATCGAACCGCCAAGTTTTTTTGCAAAGGACTCCAGGTTATACGCAAACGCCAATGGAGAATATCCTGCAGCATAGCCGTTCATAAGGACAAACAGCGGATTATCCGAGAGCAGCTGCGCGCACAGGTCCATAAGCGGCAGCAGATCTTCCTCTATCTTCCAGAGTTCACCGTCGGGGCCGTGGCCGAAGGCGGGCGGGTCCATTACGATCGCGTCGTAGCGCGTGCCTCGCTTGATCTCGCGCTTTACGAACTGGATTACATCTTCCGTTATCCATCGCACTGGCTTATCCGCAAGGCCTGAAGCTGCCGCATTTTCTCTCGCCCACGCCACCGCCGTCTTTGACGCGTCCACATGCGTGACTGATGCTCCCGCCTGCGCCGCAGCAAGCGAGGCACCGCCGGTATAGCCAAACAGGTTCAAGACCGACACCGGCTTTCGGGCATGTTGTATCGTCTCGCGCATCCAGTCCCAATTAGAGAGCTGCTCGGGGAAGAGCCCCGTATGCTTAAAAGAAGTCGGGCGTATCAAAAATTGCAGCCCGCCAAAGGCAACTGACCATTCTTTCGGCAGATCTTTTTTCACTTCCCACTTCCCTTCCCCGCCCTCGCGTATATAGCGCCCTTGCACCTTAGCCCATCCCCCTTCTCCTAGCTGTCTGGGCCAAAGCGCTTGTGGATCAGGCCTGCTCAAAAGGACATTGCCATAGCGCTCGAGCTTTTCCTCCAGGCCTGAATCAAGGAGTTCGTAGTCTGTCGAAGATTTTGTAACTAGAGTTATTCTTTCCATATTTTTAGATTACGTTCGGGGCGCCCAGAATCGAACTGGGCCATCTTGCTCCCAAAGCAAGCGTACTACCGATATACGACGCCCCGCCTGTGCCTCTTGACCGCTTGAGGATAGCATTACAACACCACATTCTCCAACAACTCAACCCGCGCCTTCCTGGTAGTAAAGTCCAAATAGGCGCAAGCCAGATCAAGCCGCCATGGTCTGTCCTCAGGGATCTTCTTTCCCAACAAATAGGTTT
>CAZLHN010000090.1:0-2434 GCA_964559665.1 uncultured Candidatus Saccharibacteria bacterium | reverse complement strand
ATTGGCTGCAAAAGTTTTTTTGACGCTCCGCTGCCGGATGCCACGGCGCTTTCTGATGCGCTTACGTTCCATGCATTCGAGATCGACGGCGTAGAGCCCTTTGACGACGATTCGATTTTGGACGTAAAAGTCACGCCCAATCGCGGGCATGATTGTCTTTCACATCGCGGCATTGCAAAAGAGTTGTCCGCGATACTAAAAATCCCATTAACTCACGATCCGTTTTCGGGCGCAGCAGAAACTGATTTTGCAGCGTCCCCTCGCAGTCCTGCAGCGGAGAAATCAGTTTCTGCTGCGCCCGTTTCAGTAACGCTCGAAGACCCTTCTTTATCTCCTCGCTACATTGCTGGCTATATAAAAGGCGTGAAAGTTGGCCCCAGCCCCGCTTGGCTCAAACGCAATCTGGAGTCGATAGGCCAGCGTTCGATCAACAACGTCGTCGATGCGACAAACTTTGTGATGTTTAACACAGGCCAGCCGCTCCATGCCTTTGACGCGGGCAAGTTGGGGCAAAAAGACGGCAAATACCATGTTGTTGTGCGCAAGGCGCGCGCGGGAGAAAAGCTGCTTGCGCTCGACAACAAAACCTACGAGCTTGCCGATTCGATGTTGGTCATCGCTGATGGCAATGCCGACATGCCTGTTGGCATCGCGGGTATCAAGGGCGGCACACCAGCGGGGATTACAGAAACAACTACAGATATTATTATCGAGTCCGCCAACTTCAACGGCGTGTCAGTGCGCAAAACGGCGCAAGCACTCAAGCTGCGCACCGACGCGAGCGCGCGGTTCGAGCAGGTGCTCTCGCCCGAGCTGGCGGCCCAAGGCATGCAGGGGATGCTCGAGTTCGTGCAGCATCTCATCGGCGGAGAAGTAATAGGCGTTTCGGACGTATATCCCGCGCCGCAGCAAGCAACACGTGTGTCGGTCTCCACAGAAAAGATAAATCAGATATTGGGGACGAGGCTCACGGGCGCCGAGGTTGCCGACGTATTTATGCGCCTCCAGTTTGCATATAAAGAAGAAGGCGGCACGTTTGATGTCGCAATACCGATGGAGCGGCTCGATATTATTATCCCCGAAGACTTGGTTGAGGAAGTAGGCCGCATCATCGGCTACGACAAGGTGCCCGCAGTGCCTTTGCCGCCGCTTTCCCAGCCCGAGGTCAATGAGAATTTTTATACCGCGGAGCATGTGCGCAAGCAGCTTACAGAGATGGGCTACTCCGAGGTGTTTACTTCGGTGTTTGCAGACAAGGGAGAAGTCGCGGTTTTAAACAAGGTAGACAGCGTGCGACCATACCTCCGCGCCAACCTGGTGGACGGCCTCAACGAGGCGCTCAAGAAAAATATCCCGAATAAAGATCTGCTTGGGCTCAAAGAGGTAAAATTGTTTGAGATAGGGTCAATCTGGAAGGGAGGCAAGGAAGAGATCTCTGCCGGCATAGTCACCGAGAAGGAAAAGGCGCAAGAAGAGCCGCTCTCCATGCACGCGCCAAAAGAAGCGCCGACCACATACGAAGACCTGCCGCTCTCGAGCGTAGAGCGCTTCAAGCCATTCTCCAAATACCCGTACATAGTCCGCGATATCGCAATGTGGACTCCCGCCGGCACGGATGTGGACTCGGTAGTAAAAATAATCCAAGCCGAGGCAGGGGAGCTATGCGTGAAAGTCTCGCTGTTCGACCAATTCCAAAAAGGAGAGAAAACCTCGCTCGCGTTCCGCCTGATATTCCAGTCGTTTGATAAAACGCTTACGGAAATAGAAGCAAACCAAGCGATGGAAAAAGTTGCGGCTGCTCTAAAACAAAAAGGCTTCGAGATAAGATAGAAAGAAAGCCCGCCGATTTGATCGGCGGGCAGATATTGGCGGCATCGATGCTGCGGCTAAGCGAGCGCGGGAGGTGGAAGCTCCCTGAACTGGCCGTCGATCAGCAAGACCGGCCTCCCACCCTTCTGGAAGGTGTAGACGTTACCTAACTCGTCGAACCTCTCCACCAGCAGCAGGTAGTCGAACGTATCGACCGCGGGCTTCTTTTGGAAGACGAGTACATAGAACTCGGCTTCCGGATGCTCGCTCCTGATCTCCTGGATCTTCTTCGTAAGCGGAGGGACCACGATATCCCACTTGTCGGCGAAGTCTGCCACGGAATACCGTTGCCAGTCTGCTGGGCCGCGCTCGCTGACTATGATCACGATGAGCGGGACGAAGGCCACCATAAACACGGGCACTACACCGAACACGCAAGTACACATTGCATATACAATGTAGTCGATTGGGTCACGGGGGATACCGAGGAGACCCGGCAACCAGAAAAAGGCGATCGCGCTGCTGACAAGGGACACCAGTACCAAGACTCTCCAAAACACCTTGCTTGTATCGATCCAGCGCTGGGCGTACCAAAACTTGTTTGGCGGTGTGAGCCGGAGAGCCT
>CAZLHN010000089.1:0-2462 GCA_964559665.1 uncultured Candidatus Saccharibacteria bacterium | reverse complement strand
TGCCGGTTATCGCGGGGACCTTTTACTACGTGCTCGCGCAGGTGCGCAAACTATTCCGCCGATCGCAGGAGGCCATCGACGCGCTCAACGCGGTTATCAACGAGAGCATCCTCGGCGCCGCGCTCATCCGGCTCCTCAACTCGCAGCACTCGGAGTACGAAAAATTTCTCGGGGCCAACGAGCAGGCCAAGTCGATCGGCATGCAGATACTCGGATACTTCTCGAGCCTTATCCCGGTCATCACCTTCTGCACCAACCTGGCGACGCTCGTGATCCTCAGCCTCGGCGGCTACTTTGTGGCGCAGGGCTCGATGACGCTCGGCGACTTCACCGCGTTCAACAGCTACCTGGCGATACTCATCTTCCCCATCCTTATCATCGGCTTTATGAGCAACGTGCTGGCGCAGGCCACGGCCTCATACGGCCGCATCGAGGAGGTGTTCAATGCCGAGAGCCACGCCAAGGGCGGCAGCCTCAAGGCCGAGCTGCGCGGCGACATCGAGGCGCGTGACGTTGTGATGATGTACGGCGAGAAGGCCGCGCTTGACCACGCGAGCTTCAGCGTGAAGGCGGGCACCAAGACGGCCATCATCGGCCCGACCGCCGCAGGCAAGACGCAGCTTTTGTACGTGCTGACCGGGCTTACGCTCCCGACATCGGGCGAGGTGCTCTACGACGGGCGCCCTATCGAGGAGTACGACAAGGAAAACTTCCACCACCAGGTGGGGTTTGTCTTCCAGGACAGCGTGCTGTTCAATCTCTCGCTGCGCGAGAACATCGCCTTCAGCAACACGGTCAAGGACGCCGACATCAAGCTCGCGATAGACACGGCGGAGCTCGGCCAATTTATCGAAACGCTCCCCCAAGGGCTCGACACGGTTGTCTCGGAGCGCGGGACAAGCCTCTCCGGCGGGCAAAAGCAGCGCATCATGCTCGCCCGCGCGCTCGCGCTCAACCCCAAAGTATTATTGCTCGACGACTTTACCGCGCGGGTGGACACCGACACGGAGCGCAAGATCCTGAGCAACGTCAGCCGAAATTATCCGGGGCTGACACTCGTATCGGTGACGCAGAAGATAAGCGCGGTCGAGCACTACGACCAGATAATCCTCTTGATGGAGGGCGAGGTGCTCGCGCGCGGCACGCACGAGGAGCTGATGGCCTCGAGCCCCGAGTACGTGCAGATTTACGAGTCGCAAAAGAGCACCAACCAATATGAACTACAAGCTTAACGTCGCCGACCAGGCAAAAGAGAGCGAAAAGGGCGTCCTTGGGACGGCCTGGCGGCGGCTCGTGCCGTTGATGGCCGGCGAGAAGCGCGCGGTCGTTATCGCGCTCGCGGCGGTGGCGGTGTCATCGGCTGCGAACCTGATCGCGCCCATCATCATCGCGCACACGGTGGACACGTATATCCAGAACAAGGACTTCTCCGGGGTACTCCAGTGGTCGGGCATACTGCTGGTCGTTTACTTGGCGGGCGTGGTGGCGAGCTATCTGCAGGTGCGCACCATGGGCGGCATGGGGCGGCGCGTGCTCTTTAACCTACGCAACACGATATTCAATAAATTGGAAACGCTGCCGGTCGCATTTTTTAATGCCAACAAGGCGGGCGATCTTATCTCGCGCATCAACAACGACACCGACAAGCTCAACCAGTTTTTTGCCCAAGCCCTGATGCAATTTATCAGCAACGGAGTACTCATCGCGGGAACGGGCGTGTTTTTGCTCGTGATCAACATCAAGCTCGGGGCGGCATCCTTGGTGCCGGCACTCCTGGTACTTGTACTAACCCAACTGCTCTCGCCGTGGGTCAAGCGCACGAGTCTCAAGTCTTTGCGCACGCTGGGCGCCATGAGCGCCGAGATCCAGGAAAGCCTCGAGAACTTCAAGGTGATCGTGGCGTTCAATAGGCTCGACTACTTCAGGCAGAAGTTCGCCACCGCCAACGAGGCAAACTATACGGCCTCGATATCGGCCGGGATAGCGAGCAACACGCTCACGCCCATCTATACGCTCGCCTCAACGCTCGCGCAGCTGATCGTGCTCGCCTACGGCATCTCGCTCATCGCTGCGGGCGACTTTACGATCGGCTTCCTCATCGGGTTCATCCTCTACGTCAACAACTTCTACAACCCGTTGCGCCAGCTCGCGTCGGTGTGGTCCTCGCTCCAGCTGGCGCTCGCCGGGCTCGACCGCATCTCCGAGGTGCTGGCGCTGAAGTCAGACATGGAGTTGGTACTGCCCGGGGCGACTTCGGCCCAAGGCGGGGTGCTTCAGTTTGAGCATGTATCATTCGGCTACCCGGATGGCCGTGAGGTACTGCACGATGTGAACATTACTCTTGAGAAGGGCAAAACATACGCCCTTGTAGGCCCCACCGGCGGTGGCAAAACAACAACCGCATCGTTGATGGCGCGCCTCTATGACCCGACCGCAGGGGTCGTGTATCTGGGCGGCCGCGA
>CAZLHN010000088.1:0-2495 GCA_964559665.1 uncultured Candidatus Saccharibacteria bacterium | reverse complement strand
CCCCTCGTGCTCATCACCGACAAAAAGATAGCGAGCATCCAGGAAATCTTGCCCGTGCTCGAGAAGGTCGCGCAAAGCGGCAAGAAGGAGTTGGTGATTGTCGCCGACGACGTCGAGGGCGAGGCGCTCTCGACATTCATAGTCAACAAATTGCGCGGCACGTTTAATGTACTTGCGATAAAGGCGCCCGGCTACGGCGACCGTAAAAAGGAGATGCTCGAGGACATCGCTATCATGACCGGAGCTCAGGTTATATCCGAATCCGTCGGGATAAAGTTCGAGAGCACGACGCTCGAGATGCTTGGCAAGGCAAGCAAGGTTATTGCCACGAAAGACTCGACAGTGATTGTCGGCGGCAAGGGAGCCAAAAAGGAGATCGACTCTCGCATTGCTCAGCTGCGCAAGCAGATCGCCGATACCACGAGCAAGTTTGATAAAGAAAATCTCGAGAAGCGCCTCGCTAAGCTTTCGGGAGGCGTCGCAGTCATTCGCGTGGGCGCCGCAACGGAAACAGAAATGAAATATCTCAAATTAAAGATCGAGGATGCGGTCAATGCAACCAAGGCTGCTATTGAAGAAGGCATTGTCCCCGGCGGCGGTACCTCGCTCGTTAAGGCCGCGCAGAAAGTATCAGAGATGTTCCTGAAAAATCGCGAGAAGATGCCGATTGATACGCGCGTCGGCTACGAAGTAGTGCTCAAAGCGCTTGAACAGCCGCTGCGTCAGATCGCTATAAATGCAGGGGTTGATGCCGGCGTGGTCGTAATGAAGGTAATGGAAGCAAAAGGCAACGCAGGCTACGACGCAGTGCACAACGAAGTTGTCGCAGACATGATAGCGGCGGGCATAGTAGACCCGGTCAAGGTCGCGCGCACGGGGCTCGAGAGGGCGGCATCCGCTGCAGCAATACTTCTTACGACGGAAGCCGCGATAGCCGACGAACCGAAGGAAGAAAAACAAAACGGAGGAATGCCAGGAGGCATGGGCGGAATGGGCGGCGGCATGGACGACATGGATTACTAAAAAGAAAAGCCACCGCGGTCAGACCGCGGCGGCTTTTATTGAACCCAAGGCTTACCCCGCTCCACTATGATTTCGTTGTCGTCCTCATCGAAGTCGATGATATCGTAATCCCCGCCAAAGATTCGCGCATTGGCGCGGGCAAGCGATTGGAACACCCCGTCGATCCATGCCCGAGCCTTTTCCGGAGCATTCTTAAATTTTTCGAAGGCGGCATCGATGTCTTGAAGGGGCGTACGATCTTTCCCGCCAAAATAAAGGCTCTTAAACTCAAAGAATACGGCGTGGAATATTTCTGCCTCCGTCATATTCTCTTTCTCTGTCCAGCCTGGAGGTACTATCGTGCCCGAGCCTATCTCCCTGATTTCTCTGCCGAGCTTTTTCATCTCTTCCAGATGATCGATAAGTTCCACCATACCGGACATTCCCAGTTCGGCGTATTTTGCCCGAACTCTCGCCGGATCTGTGTCCTGCGTCATGAATTCTCTCCTCTAATGAGATTGCTTCTGCGCCGAAATTAACATGAAAGGGAACCTCTTGCAATCTGTATAAAAGTTGTATAATTGCTCTATGACACTTATCTACATTTTGGCCGGGGTTATTGCTGTTTTACTCATCTGGGTTATCGCTTCTTATAACCGGTTTATCACCCTCGTGCAGCGCACCAAGGAGGCTTGGGCCGACATCGACGTGCAGCTTAAGCGCCGCTACGACCTCATCCCCAATTTGGTCGAGACGGTCAAAGGCTATGCCGCTCACGAAAAGGGCGTGTTTGAAAACGTGTCCGCCGCGCGCTCTGCCGCGATGAATGCGGGCTCGAGCCCCGAGCAGCGCGGGGCTGCCGAGAACCAACTCACGGGTGCTCTCAAGAGCCTGTTCGCGGTTGCCGAAGCGTATCCGGACTTGAAGGCCAACCAGAACTTTTTGGCGCTCCAATCACAGCTCACCGACACCGAGGACAAGATCCAGGCCGCGCGCCGCTTCTACAACGGCAATGTGCGCGACCTCACCACTGCTATGCAGCGCTTCCCGGGCAATATCATCGCGAGCACATTCCACTTTGAGCCGCAGGATTACTTCCAGCTCGGCGCCGACGAGGGAGCAGCCCGCGAGCCGGTTAAAGTTTCTTTCTAACGCCGCAGACATAGGCAGAAGAAACGCTCGGCTACTTCTCTATGGCCACACTCTATACGCACAAGGAGGAAAACATCGCAAAGACATGGGTGCTCATGTTCGTTTTTTTGTGCATCATCATGGCGATAGGGTGGGCGATCTCGTTCTACTTTAACGATCCCGCCATTCTAGTTGTCGCGGTCGTGCTTGCGATACTCACCAACATCGGGAGCTACTGGTTTTCCGACAAGCTGGTCATCTCGATGGCGCGCGCAACGCCTGCGACCGAGGAGCAGTATCCTGACTTAAATCATATTGTCGAAAATCTGGCGATAACTGCAGGGCTGCCCAAACCGAAGGTC
>CAZLHN010000087.1:0-2616 GCA_964559665.1 uncultured Candidatus Saccharibacteria bacterium | reverse complement strand
TCCAGCAGTATCAGGCCCCATCCCCAAAAGCTGATCCCGGCCATAAAGCCGAGTATTCCTGCACTTGTCGCGTCCATAGGTTGCTCCGTGTTGTGCCCGATCTAGGGCGGTGTTGTCCGCCTAGGAGAATACGGTAGATCCGTAACTAGTCAAGCCTCTTCACTGGTTCCCGTATTCAGCGACTACTGCCGTGCCGTAGGCCAGGACCTCGGTTATGCCGGGAGCTATTTCGGTCGCGTCATAGCGGAAGCCGATGACCGCATTGGCGCCCATCTCGGAGGCGTGAGTCAGCATGAGCTCGAATGCGTGCTCGCGAGCCTGCTCGCACAGGGTGGTGTAGAGCGTGATATTGCCGCCGAAGAGCGACTGGATGCCTGCGCCGATATTGCCCACCAGCGAGCGCGAGCGCACGATAATGCCGCGGCTGATGCCGAGATTCTTGCTTATCTTGTAGCGGTCGAGCTCAAAAGCGGTCGTAACCATCGCCCGGTCGATCGGCTGTTGTTCCATATTGTAAGCCTACCACACAAGAGGAACCTTACTCGTTGAGCGCCGCGCGCGTGGCCGGACCGACATAGCCGACGGCCTCGATGCCATGGGCCGACTGGAACGCCTCCACCGCCGCCTGTGTTAGACTCCCGAAGAATCCGGTAATGGGGCCTGAATAGATGCCGAGTACCGTGAGGCGCGTCTGGAGTTCGGTAACATCGGTGCCGCTTGTGCCTACGTCGAGGAAGTTAGAGAAGACGTAGCCGTCTCCCGTCTGCGCGGGGGCTGTGGTCGTTTGCGTGCCGTTAAGCGTTGCCGAAACGTTATTGATCACATTCTGGTCCGCGCCGAAGTTCTGCAGCAGCGAGAGGATAGCCTGTATCTGGGATTGCGTCAGGCCTGAGGGCTGCGTGGGGACAGTGGTGGTAGTTGCGGGAGCCGAGCCCACATTCACCGTGAGCGTTGTGTTGCCGGTGTGGCCGTATGCGTCGCTCGCATAGATCGTGAGCGTATGCGCGCCGACTTCATACGTGCTCGGCGTCCAGCTGAACGCGCCCGAGGCGTTAATATCGGCATTTGATACCGTGCTCCCGGAGTAGGAATCGCTTACGGTGTAGATAGGGCTGGTAAAACCGTTTGCGGTGGCTACGAACGTGAGCGCCTGTCCGGGAGTGAGGCTGGTCCCGGGCACGACGGACTGGAGCGATACGCCCGCAACCGGATTGACCGTAATAGTCTGGGAGACGCTCGCGTTATTGCCCGAGGAGTCCACGGCGCTGACTGTTATCGTATGCGTACCTGTATCAATCGCCTGGGGAGTCCAGTCTATGCCGCCGTTGCTGTTGATATCGGTGGAGTTGAGCGTGGTGCCTCCGAAGGAATCGCTGACCGAGTAGGAGGGATTGCTCGCGAATCCCGATGGCACCGCGCTAAAGGTGAGCGTCTGTCCCGCGGTGAGCGAACTGCCTGGAGAAATCGATTGCACCGTCAAAGTCGGCGGCCCTTGCACGATAATCTGCTGCGTCACGACTGCGCTGTTGCCGCTCTGGTCGCTTATGGTGATGGTAAAGTTGTGCGTGCCGGCATCGGCTGCGGTCGGTATCCAGCCGAATACGCCGTTGGCGTTAATATTGGCGCTCGTTGCGCTGCCGCTTATGGAGTCGCTCAGGCTATAGCTGAGCGCGCTGCTAAAACCGTTCGTTCCGATCTGGAAGGAGACCTCATTGCCTGGCGTTACGGTAGTGCCGGGCGAGACTGACTGTATAAAAGCGGTACCGCTGGCGAAAGCGGCTGTTGGTATAGCGACAAGTCCGAGCCCGATAATAAGCCCCGAAAAACGCCTCATCCCCATGCGCAAATGGTTCATACTATATAGATACTTTTATAATATCCTCCTGCCAATTATACAATCCGGGCAGGAGAATATTTCATCCGCCGGCAGAAGCCGGGATGCTAGACGAGCACAGGAGAGGGGATCGGGCTCAGGCGGTGGACAATCCACACCGTCGTCCCACTCGTGCCGCTATCCTTCTCGACCGTGGCTTTGAGCTGCTGCGCCATGGCAGCCACGAGGCCCGTCCCCAGGCCGTCGGTATTTTTGGGCGTAATCATGCCGACCCCGTTGTCGGCGATCCCGAGCCTCCAAGCGTCTGCATTAACTTCGTACGTGACTTGTATGGTCCCTCTCGTGTCTTGCGGAAAGGCATGCTTGAGCGCATTGATGACAAGCTCGGTTGTGATGAGCCCCAGGAGTATCGCGTCGTTTGAGGTGACGATCTGCGTCGCGGCAGTTACATTGAGTATAATAGGTTTTTTGTCGATCATTGATGCCGTGAGGCTCGCGCACAGCGCCTTAAGATACGCATTGACGTCAATTTCATTGCCCATGCCGGTGGGCTCCAGCTGCTCTTGCACCGTGGCAATAGAGATAATGCGCTGATGGGCGTCGGTGAGATGGGCGCGCGACTCCTCGGAGGTGACCGTATCGGCTTTAAGGAGCATGATGCTGGCTATCAGCTGGAGGCTGTTGGCGATGCGATGCCGCATTTCGGCGAGCAGAATATCCTTGTGCTCTAATAGTTTTTTATTGTCTTCCTCCAGCTTACGGCGCTGCGTCACATCCGAGAT
>CAZLHN010000086.1:0-2665 GCA_964559665.1 uncultured Candidatus Saccharibacteria bacterium | reverse complement strand
ATGCGTGGCAATAAAAAGCACTTTATAAAGCGCCCCCTTGTAGTGTTTATATGTCGCTCCGACTTTTGGCATACCTGTATTGTATCTCCCCAGGCCTATTTCTTCAGCTCCCAGCCGAACTCGCTGTATACAACCCCTTTTTGGATGCAATCGATTGCCGCCCGGAACGGCTCGACCATATCGGGCAAGTTGTCGAGCGGGAAAAACTGCAAGTCGTCGCATTTCTCGGGCTCCATATTGCGCGGCTCGCCCGGGTCATGTGTCGGAGCAAAGTAGAACCCGACCCGCGAGTGGCCTCCCATGTCAGAACTCCAGCGATGCTGCACGTGCAAAAGCTTAAGGCTCTTCGGGTCGACCGTAACGCCTATCTCTTCAAGCGCTTCGCGTGCGCAGGCCTCGGCTATTGTCTCGCGGTCTTCGCCGTGCCCGGCGGGCAAGCAGTACTTGCCGTCCATCCAGCCGGTATTGGCCCGCCGGCCGAGCAGCAATTTGCCGTTGCGCATAAAAACAAAGCAGACTTCGGGGATAAGCTTGAACCGCTCCATACTACTTGCTCTTCGCGGCCATGCGCTCTTGGTGCTCTTTTGTGTTTTTGAGGCCGCAGTTCTTCCACTTTTTGCCGCTGCCGCAGGGGCACGGATCGTTGCGCTCCACGTTTGCGGTCTGTGACTGCTGCCGGCCAATCGATTGGAGACTAATGGCAGGCGCGGCTGCCGGAGCCGCCGCAAGAGACGTAGCACCCTGGGCGGCCTCCTTGGTGATCTTATCTATCAGCTCAAAGACCTGTCCTGCGAGCGTCACCTCCATGTCGCGGTACATCTGCGTGCCCTCCTTGCGGTACTCCACAAGCGGGTCGCGCTGGCCGTAGGCGCGCAGGTTCACCGAGCCGCGCAGGTACTCCATGCTCTCGAGGTGCTCCACCCAGAGCATGTCGAGTGTTTGGAGCACGATCTGGCGCGCGGCGGCTAAGAGGCCGTCGCGGCCGAGTTCCTCTTCTTTGCGCTTTAGGAGCTCCTGAGCTTCGGCATTCTCACCGGCAAGCTCCGCGAGCACCTGGGCGACCTCATCCTTGGAGCCGACAAGCACCGCGCGGCGCTTCGCGTACACGGCGCGGCGCTGGCGGTCGAGCACATTGTCGAACTCAAGCACGTGCTTGCGCGCATCGAAATTGAAACCCTCTATCTTTGTCTGCGCGGATTCGAGCGCGCGCGATACCAATTTGTTTTGTATCGGCTCGTCCTCGGGGATGCCGAAGCGGCCCATCATATTTTTTATCGCGTCGGAGGCAAAGACGCGCATAAGGTTGTCCTCCAGAGAGACTAGAAATTGCGTTTCGCCCGGATCGCCCTGGCGGCCGGAGCGGCCGCGCAGCTGGTTGTCGATGCGGCGCGCCTCGTGCCGCTCAGTGCCGACTACAAACAGCCCGCCCGCCTCGCGCACCTCCTGCGCTTCCTCGGCGCTCGCCATCGCCCCGCCGAGCTTGATATCCACGCCGCGGCCCGCCATGTTGGTGGCGACGGTGACCCTGCCCTTCTTGCCGGCCTCGGCGATTATCTCGCCTTCGCGCTCGTGGTTCTTTGCGTTGAGTATCTCGTGCGGAATGCTTTCGCGCTTGAGATACGCGCTCAAAAGCTCGTTTTTCTCTATCGATACCGTGCCCACCAGAACGGGCTGGCCCTTTTCATGTATGGTCTTTATGGTGCGCGCCAAGGCGCTAAATTTGCCTTTCTCGGTCTGGAAGATGAGATCGCCGTGGTCCTTGCGCACCACCGTGCGGTTGGTCGGGATGTCGGCCACCTCGAGCCCGTACACTTTATAGAACTCCTCGCTCGAGGTCGCCGCGGTGCCGGTCATGCCGGCGAGCTTGTCGTAGAGCTTGAAGTAATTTTGATAGGTGACGGATGCGAATGTGCGCGATTCCTTTTGCACCGCCACGCCCTCTTTGGCCTCTATTGCCTGGTGGAGTCCCTCGCTCCAGCGCCTGCCCGGCTGCATGCGGCCGGTAGACTCATCTATAATTACGACTTCGCCGTTTTTGACCACATACTCCTTGTCTATTTTAAACAGCGCTTTGGCGCGCACCGCAGTTTCGAGGTGGTGTACGTACTTGATACCCTTTTCGGTATAGATATTGTCGATGCCGAGGAGCTTTTCCGCATGGGTGATGCCTTCGTCTGTCATCTGTATCGCCTTGCGCTTCTCGTCGACCGTGTAATCGGTCTCGGGCTTGAGGCTCGCGGCTATCCTGGCGAACGTGCGGTAGAGGTCCTCGGATTCCGCCGCGGGCGCTGAGATGATAAGCGGGGTGCGCGCCTCGTCTATCAAGATGGAATCTATCTCGTCGACAATCGCGTAGGCATGCCCGCGCTGGCGCAGCTCCTTCGCGCTGTAAGCGATATTGTCGCGCAGATAATCGAAGCCGAACTCGGAGTTGGTGCCGTAGGTTATGTCGGCGGCGTATGCCTCGGCGCGAGTGCACGGCCGCAAAAAGTCGTAGAACACGCGGAAACTCCCCTCTTGGTCGCGCATCGCGTCCTCCTCCTTTTGCACATGGCTCGCGTCATAGCGGTACGAGGAGTCGTTATTGATGATGCCGACCGAGAGCCCCAGCGCCTCGTATACCTGACCCATCCACACCGCGTCGCGACGCGCGAGATAGTCGTTG
>CAZLHN010000085.1:0-2686 GCA_964559665.1 uncultured Candidatus Saccharibacteria bacterium | reverse complement strand
AGAACGACGAGGCGAAGAACTGGTACGAGTGCCCCATCAGACGCGAGAACCCCTCTTTTGTAAGGTCGGCCATGATATGCGCGCACGCCTGGGTACCCGTCCACATCTCAACTCGCCACGAGGCCCAGACAATAAGCTGCACGACCGCGTAACCTGCTATCGCCCACAGCGCCATAGTGTAAGCGCTCGAAGATTGCGCGGAGGAAATGACGTTTACGAGTTGTCTCAGGAAAAGCGGCCCTATTACCGCGCCCGCTTGTATAACGAAGATGCTTGCCACGGACGCGCCAAAGTAAGCGCGATAGTCCATCGTGTGCCGCCAATATGCGCGCGCAACCGCTCCGGCAGGCGCCAGTTTTGCATCTTCTTTCTGCATTCTTTTTACTCTAGCACGGGGCTTTACTTCGCTTCAGGATTAGGAGGCGTATCGCCCGGCGTGGATTGCGAGCCAGGAGGAGTTTGTGCATCTTGCGGAGCTTGCTGGCCGCCTGCGGCCTTTTGCACTGCCTCGTAGACCTTCGAAAGTTCCTTTGAGAGATCCTCTATCGCTGACTTGAGCGCTGCAGTATCGTCGGAAGACTTCTTGCTCTCAAGCGCAGTTATCTTCTCGTTAATTGATGCTTCAAGCTCGGCTGGGACCTTGCCTTTGTTGTCCGAGAGCGCTTTGCGTGCGCCATAGACGGCCTGCTCGGCCGTATTGCGCGCCTCTACCATCTCCATCTTAGCCTTGTCCGAGGTTGCGTTGGACTCGGCGTCTTTGCGCATACGCTCGATGTCTGCGTCGGACAGCCCCGAGGATGCCTCGATGCGAATACTTTGCTCCTTGTTTGTTGCCTTATCTTTTGCCTTCACGCTCAAGATGCCATTTGCATCAACGTCGAAGGAGACCTCAATCTGCGGCAGGCCGCGCGGAGCCGGCGGAATGCCGTCGAGCACGAAACGCCCAAGCGATTTGTTGTCTCCCGCCATAGCGCGCTCGCCTTGGGTGATATGGATCTCTACCGATGTTTGATTATCTGCAGCTGTGGAGAATACCTGGCTGCGTGAAGTTGGAATAGTCGTGTTGCGCTCGATGAGCTTTGTCGCTACGCCGCCCATCGTCTCGATACCGAGGCTTAGCGGAATAACATCCAAAAGGAGCACGTCCTTGACCTCACCGCCCAAGATACCGCCTTGGATAGCTGCGCCTATTGCTACAACTTCGTCGGGGTTCACTGACATATTCGCCTTCTTGTTGAAGTACTTCTCTACCGCGGCCTGGAGCGCAGGCATGCGCGTCTGGCCGCCGACCAGGATGACCTCGTTGATGTCGGGCACCTTAAACGGAGATGCTTCCATTGCGCGCTTGGTTATGGCCATTGCACGCTCGATAAACTCCGCGGATAGCTCCTCGAGCTTTGCACGCGTCATCTTGATGAGCAGGTGGCGCGGTCCTGAGGAGTCGGATGTGATAAAAGGAATATTGACCTCGGTCTCCATCGCGGTGGAGAGCTCGATCTTGGCCTTCTCGGCCGCCTCGTCGAGGCGCTGGCGGGCCAAAGGGTCGTTGCGCACGTCGATACCGGACTCCTTCTGGAATTCGGTCGCGAGCCAGTCAATTATCTTTTGGTCGATGTCCTTGCCGCCCAAATGCGCGTCGCCGTCGGTCGACTTGACCTCGATAGCGCCTTCGCCCTCGGTAGACATGCCTACCTCGAGCACCGAGATGTCGAACGTGCCGCCGCCGAAGTCGAACACCGCTATCTTTTCGTCCTTTTTCTTGTTGAATCCATATGCGAGCGCCGCCGCTGTCGGCTCGTTGATGATGCGCTTGACGTCGAGCCCTGCAATTTTGCCGGCGTCCTTAGTTGCCTGGCGCTGGGAGTCGTTAAAGTATGCGGGGACGGTAATGACCGCCTCGGTTATCGGCTCGCCAAGCCTCTTTTCCGCGTCAGCCTTCATCTTGCCGAGAATCATCGCTGAGACCGCCTCGGGTGTGTACCATGTACCGCCCATCGAGACCTCGATGCCGCCGTTTTGCGCCTTGCGCATCTCATATGGCACGGCCGCCTTGTCCTTTTGGACCGCGGGCTCGTCGAACGTGTGACCGATAAAGCGCTTGATCTGATAGATCGTATTTTTTGGGTTGGTTACTGCCTGGCGGCGGGCGATAAGGCCCACCAAGCGCTCGCCTGTTTTTGAAGTTGCCACAACCGAGGGCATCGTGCGTGCGCCCTCTGCGTTCTCGAGTATGGTCGGCTCGCCGCCCTGCATCACCGCCATAGCCGAGTTTGTCGTTCCAAGATCTATGCCAAGTATTTTTGCCATATAGTTTTTATCTAGTTGATAAGTTTACTTATTTTTAAGCATCCCAACCGACACTTGCGCCGGCCGGATGACGAAATCACCAATACTATACCCAGAGCGCTCAACCGATACAATAGTGTGCTCCTGTTCGGGCGTTTCTACCTCGACTTCGCGCAGCGCTTCGTGCTTGTGCGGGTCGAATGCCTCCCCTGCTTGCCCGAACCGCTCGATGCCAAGCTGACGCATCGAAGCCAAGAGCTGTTTGTGCAGCACTTGGAGCTCTTTATTGTCCGAATGCTTCTCCGACATCTCAAATGAGTCGAGCACCGGGATGATGTCTTCGGCGACCGAGGCCTTGAGACGGTCCTCCATGTGGCCCCTGCGCATCTCTTCGTCCTTT
>CAZLHN010000084.1:0-2726 GCA_964559665.1 uncultured Candidatus Saccharibacteria bacterium | reverse complement strand
TCGCTCATATTTTTTTATTCTTATCTGCGTGCTTTTTTGGATTGACCTCCCACCAGAACTTTTTAGAAAAATCATTCGCCTGATCGCACACGCTCTTGAGGTAGTACAAATCTTTTGTCGGGATGAGCTGGAGGATCTTCCCCATCCGCGGCATGGAGAGCGCCGGCAGGCCGTCGCGGATGCGCGCGCGGTTCAGCTTCTCCATAAAGTACTGCATCAATTCGCCGCGCTCGGTTGCGCGCTCTTTTTTGGCGATCTTTTGGGTCAGGTGCGCGCTGATGTGGTCCATGCCTATTATTGTACCGCGTTGCACAAATGCCTAAAAATCGGCATATTTAGAGTGTGAAAGACCCTATAGTCCAGGCGGGAGCGGCAGTACTGCGCGAGAAGGCCAAGCCGGTCCTCAAAAAGGATATCGGTTCGCGCTCCTTAAACACGCTTATCGGCAAGATGAAGCGAGCGCTCGATGCCGAAGAGTACGGTGTGGCTATTGCCGCCCCGCAGGTCGGGAGCTCTTTGCGCCTCTTTGTCGTCGCCGGGCGCGTGTTTAAGAAGGACGAAGACGCGCGTGACGAGCCAACTCCCCCCGACCGCGTATTCATCAACCCCGAGATTACGCGCATGTCCAAGAAAAAGCGCGAGATGGCCGAAGGGTGCCTCTCGGTACGCGGCCAGTACGGCACCGTGATGCGCCACGAGAAAGTGACGCTGAAAGCCCTCGACGAGCATGGCAACCCTGCGCTGGTGCATGCCTCCAGCCTGCTGGCGCATATCTTCCAGCACGAATGTGACCATCTTGAGGGCATACTATATATAGACAAGGCGGCTCGGCTCACCAACGACAGCGAGCGCGCGACCCTGCGAGAAGAATTCCCCGCGTAACTATGAGCATCAAACCCCTGTTCGCATTTTTTGGCACGCCGCACTTCAGCGTCGTGGTGCTGGATGCACTCGAGGCACACGGCCTGCTACCCGCAGTGGTCATTACCGCGCCCGACAAGCCGCGCGGGCGCGGCCTTGAAGTCCTGCCTTCGCCGGCAAAGGTCTGGGCGATTGAGCGGGGTATCGACGTGCTAACTCCGGCTACGCTAAAAGGCGAAGATATCGCTGCCGAGCTCGGCAATACCGACTGGGATGTATTCGTCGTCGCAGCGTACAACAAACTGATACCGAAAAGCATCCTCGATATTCCGCGCCGCGGATGCCTTAACATACATCCCTCGCTGCTGCCGAAGTTCCGCGGCCCCTCGCCTGCCCTCTCGGCGATACTCGCGGACGAGCGTACGACGGGCGTCACCATCATGCAGATGAACGAAAAGATGGACGAAGGCCCGATAGTCGCACAGGCAAAGGTAGAGCTTGAGGAAGACGCGTGGCCGCCGAAGGGCAGCATGTTCGAGGATTTGCTCGCTACCGAGGGGGGCAATCTGCTCGCGGAAATCATGCCTGAATGGATATCGGGAGAAATCATGCCGGAAGAGCAAGATGCAGGCCAAGCTACATATACGAAAAAATTCGCGTCGGAAGACGCGCTGATCGACCTGAGTAGCGACGCGCGTCAGAATCTTTTGAAAATTCGCGCGTTCGACAAAAACCCGCGGGCCTACTATATGACCACGGACGGCAAGCGCGTCATCATAACCGAGGCCGAGATCCGCGATGGAAAGCTCGAGATATTGAAAGTAATCCCCGAGGGCAAAAAGGAAATGCCTTATGCAGACTTTGCAAGAAATTGACTTTAAAGGGAATATGAGTATAATATATTTTAGATCGAGCTTGACTGCAGACGCTACGGTGTCGGGTACGGTTGTAGAGCGTAGGTAAACATGCGTTTCTATGGCAAGGTTCTGACGTCGGCTCTGCAGGAAAGGAGGAGCTGCGGAGGTCCACCTGGCCTCGCAGGCATCCTTGAACTAGTCCGTTCAAGGATGCCTGCAAACGTGGCACTCGGAGCGGCTATGCCCGATGCATAAGTGCACATAGGTCCCGCCCCGGGCCTTGCGACGGCATATGTATGTTCCCAATCGCGCTTTATTTTAGCGCGGAAAAGGCCGGTCTCTGCAGGCGCGTTACACGCGACTCGGAGACCGGCCTCTATATTTATATAAAACTAGAACCTGTCGCGGAAGCCGCGCAGGATATCCTTTACCTTTCCCGCCCCGCGCCGGAGCATGTGCCGTCGCTTTTTCTTGGCCCTAGTCAATTCGCCCAGGATATCGCCTACTGCCAGGTCTATCGCCTCGTGGAGCGCCACGCCGCGCGCCTCGGCGCGCAAGGAGAGGCGCATGTGCGGCTCGCCGAGCATCACCTCGGCGCGATAGGTCTTTTCTTCGCCCTGCATATACTCGAGCTCCACATCGGCGCGCGCGGCATCACGTTCGTCTACCACTTTGTCGAGCGACGCGAGTTTCTTCTCCAGATATTCGCGGATCTCCGGCGTTATCGACAAATTCGTTCCCTTAAGGTTGTAATTCATCTTGATTTTTATTCGCTTGGATTCGGGTCCATGAAGACGACCTCTATATTATGTCCGTCCGGGTCCTTCACAAAAGCGGCATAGTATCCGGGCGTGTACTCCTTGCGATAACCCGGCGCGCCGTTGTCGCTCCCGCCCGCGGCAAGACCGGCTTTGTAAAACTTTTCCACCTCGTCCTTGCTTTTTGCGACAAAGGCCAAGTGCGTCGTGTCGGTGACCTTTTCGCCGCCATGGATCCACGTGTCGGGGC
>CAZLHN010000083.1:0-2729 GCA_964559665.1 uncultured Candidatus Saccharibacteria bacterium | reverse complement strand
GGAGAGCCCAGCAAAATTAAAAAACAAAAGAAAAACTTGAAGAGCAATTAGAACTGCGAGTGGGTTTGGGGCACCCCTCAATGAGGTGGACAGCGTGTCCAACATCCTGAAGGCAATCTGGCGCTTTTCGGCACCATCAGCGTTTCCGCTGGACCGCCTCCGGCTGTTGAAGGAACCCCGTCCCGGGCCCAGTTTTGCGGCACCACCATTCTCCACTCGCAGTCTGCACAATACCTTACACCCGTGGCTTTTTTGTGTCAAACCCGGAATCGCTTTGCCGCCGGCGGGTATATTGTTACGAGGGGGTCTTTGGCTATATCGTATGCGCGCGCCGGAGCGAGATAACGGCCGTAATGGATAATCCTGTGCGTGAAATGCCGCCATTCTTTTCTGGGGACAATTTCCATCAGATCGCGCTCGATCCTGACCGCGTCGCGATAGTCGGAGAGGCCGAAGCGGGACACAAAGCGGATGACATGCGTGTCCACAGTAATGCCCGGTGTGATGCCGTATATATCAGCCAAGATCACATTGGCGGTCTTGCGCCCCACGCCGGGGATCGTGAGCATCTCCTCCATCGTGCGCGGCAGCTTGCCGCCGAATTCGTTCTTGACCACCCTTGCGGCGGCTAAAATATTGCGCGCCTTGTTATGATAGTAGGTCACCGAGCGGATCATGCTCTCGAACTCTCTCGGGTCGGCATCTATGTAGTCCTCAAGCGTTTTGTACTTCTTGAACAGCTCTTTGGTTACGATGTTTACGCGCCTATCAGTGCATTGTGCCGAGAGCTGCACCGCGACCATAAACTGCCATGGGGTTTTATAAACAAGCTCGGTACTGACATTAGAGAAGAGTTTTTTGAGCGCGCGATCGAGCTTGAGTAGGCGGGCCTTTCGTTCCTTTAGCTGCGCCGGCGTCATATTATTTGAGCGTCGGAAGCGTTACCGCAAGATGCTCCAGAAGCATCTTCATCGACGGCGAGCGGTCGTTTGCGTATGAGCGGACTTTGGCTATATCTTCTAGCCCTTCGCGGATCTCCTGTTTGCCTTTTGTCTTAAGCAGCGCCTCATGCAAAACAGCTTCGAGCGACTCTAGGAAGTCGCGCACGCGCTCTTTTGTCCCCTCTTCGTCCTTAAGAAGTTTTGTTATCTCTGCACTGCGGTCTTTTACAGTTGCTGCCAGGAACGGCTGCGCAGCTTGAGCAAAAGTCTGGAAGCCCGCACGGCTTCGAGCCATGGGGCGGCCCGAGGACTTTTGTGAGAGCTGCGCAGCCGTTCCTGGGTATGCCAACAAGCGCGACCGGAGTGTCGCGATAACCGTGCCATGCGGAGCCAAAAGTACGAATGTTAGACCCATTTGCGGCTCTTCAAACAACTTCAAGAGCGCCTGCTGCGCCTCAGAATTGATAGAAGAGACTCCGATAATGAAAAGCGCGCGGCCGGACAAACTTTTAAATGAAGCCGCGCGGGTTATGTCGCGGGCTTCTTCTATCCCAAACTTCTCGTGACTGAGTACCTGCATGTCCGGATTATTGTCGCCCGGGAATCCGAACCGCTCGCGCGCGTCTTCTGCAAGCGCGGCAAGTTGGCTCAATGACCCTTCATATATATAGGCGTGGTGCTGTGCGCCTTCCATACAAGCTATCGCTTTGCGATGACGGCCTTTTTGTAGGTGTCGAGATGCTCAAGCGCTATGCCGGTGCCGAGTGCCACGCAATAAAGCGCATCCTCGGCCACCTGCGCCTTCACTCCCGTGCGGCGCAGCACAAGCTCGGGGAAATTGCGCAGCTGGGAAGTCCCGCCGGTCATGGTGATGCCGCTGTCGATGATGTCGCTTGCTAGCTCGGGCGGCGTCTCTTGGAGCACGTCGCGGATCGCTTTGACTATCTCGCGCAGCTCTTTGCCGATCGCCTTTACGACATCGTTTGTCTTGAGCTCGGTCGAGCGCGGGAGCCCGGTGATAAAGTCGCGGCCGCGCACCGTCATGACAAGCTCGTCTTCGACAGGGACTGCGGAGCCTATCGTGATCTTGATCGCCTCGGCGGTTTTGTCGCCGACTCCCAAGTTATAGACTTTTTTCATGTAATCGGCGATCGCGTGGTCGAGCCGGTCGCCAGCGCACTTCACGCTTGTGGAGGCGACAATGCCGCCGAGGCTGATGACCGCCACGTCGGTCGTGCCGCCGCCGATGTCGACAACCATATGCCCGCGCGATTCTTGTATCGGTATCCCGGCGCCTATTGCCGCGAGCACGGACTCCTTAACGACGTATGCATTGCGCGCGCCGGCGCGGATGGCGGCCTCGACGACTGCGCGCCGCTCGGTCGAGGTTACGCCGGTGGGCACTGAGACCATCACTTCCGGCTTGAACAATTTATACTTCCCCATCGCCTTGCGGATAAAATAGCGCAGCATCGCCTGCGTCACGCGATAGTCGGCGATGACGCCGTCCTTGAGAGGCCGATACGCGATGATCTCTCCCGGCGTGCGGCCGATCATCTCCTTTGCCTCGGTACCGACGGCAAGAATACGTTTGTCGATTTCTGAGATTGCCACAACAGACGGCTCGTTGAGTACCACGCCGCGACCCGGTATAAAGACAAGCGTATTTGCGGTACCAAGATCAATCCCGAGCTTTGGAGAAAAGAAAGACATCGAGGCAATAATACGCGAAATCGGGCCATGAAACAAACGATGGCACTATTAGACAGTCTCGCGTTTTATGTTGAG
>CAZLHN010000082.1:0-2909 GCA_964559665.1 uncultured Candidatus Saccharibacteria bacterium | reverse complement strand
TGGAATTTACCATATTCCATGATTTTTGCAACAGGCGGGACGGCGTTAGGGGAGATCTCGATGAGGTCGAGCCCGGCGTCCTGAGCGCGCTGTATAGCCTCGGAAAGAGCTAATACCCCGAAGTTTTCGCCCTCGGGGCCTATGACGCGCACTTCCGCGGAGCGGATCTGGTGGTTAATACGAGTGGTATCCAAAGCGTTTCAAGTACTATACCAGAAAATAGCAGGCCAGACAATAAGGAGCAGGTTCCTGGTATACTCTAATAATAAATGAGAATGTTCACGCTTCGTCGGGTTATTTTGGCTTGCAGCGTTTTGGCGCTGCTCGCTATCGCCGGCGGCGGCTACTACTATTATCATGAGCGCTCGCAGCCGGCCGCCGCCGCTTCAGCGAGCTACAAAACTCCGCAGGAGGCGAGTCCGTACGTGCGCTTTGATATGGACGTCTACGACATCATCACCGCCAACTACTGGCAGAAGGCGGCCGACAGCGACTTGGCGGGGCTCTTCCAACTCTCGCTCCAAAAGGCCCTGAATGCCAGCAGTGTGCCCGCACTTCCTACGCCGGATCGCACCGGGGTTGTTCAGGCGCTCGCGGCCGCTTTTGCCACCGCAACAAGCACTGATGCGCGAGCGGCGCTTGCCGAGAATGTCGCCACGATAGCCCTAAATAATCTGGCGCCCGCGGGCCGCAGCGGACTTCTTTCGCAGCAGCAGGAGACGGCGCTGCGCCAAGAGGTAAGCAACGTTCACCCCGATACCGATCTCTATGGCGACCTGGGGCTCGCCAAGGGCGCGTCGCCGCAAGCTGTAGCTCAAGCATACGACACAAAAAAGAGCGAGCTCGCGGACGCTACCTCAAGCGATGCAAAGGCCGAGCTCGCGCAGGCTGCGTATGCCAATCAGGTACTTTCGAACACCAACAGCAAGTCGCTGTACGACCAGGCGCAGATAGAGCCGACCGTCTTTGGCCGCATCCTCGGCAAGACGCTCTACATAAACATGACCCAGGTCTCGCCGACGAGCCTTGAGGAGTTTGCTTATGCTGTCGACGCTGCCTCCAGTACGCCCGGGCTCGATAGCATGATCATTGATCTGCGCGGCAACATCGGCGGCGCGCTCGACTTTACTCAGGGATTCCTCGGCCTCTTTATCGGCCAGAATCAGTACGCCTTTGACTTGTTTCATCAGGGCGACTATGACGTCCAGCGCACGACTTCCGACACATTCTCTGAGCTCTCCCGCTTTGGCGACGTCGCATTTCTTGTAGATAACATGACACAGTCGACTGCGGAACTCACCACCGCGGTGTTTAAAAAATTCCGTCTCGCGCATGTGGTCGGCGTCACCACGCGCGGGTGGGGGACGGTCGAGAACACGTTCCCGATCGAGGCGCCAATAGACCCGACGCAGACCTTCTCCGTGCTCTTGGTGCATAGCATCACGCTGCGCGAGGACAACCAGCCCATCGAGGGCCGTGGCGTGACACCGGACGTAGACACCTCAAAGGCGGGCTGGCAGACGCAGCTGAGCAAATACTTCAAGTCCCCGAGCCTGATCTCGGCACTCAAGCAATACGCTACAGAGCCCCCGCTCAAGTAGCCTCCTCGATTGACACCCGGATTAATCGCCCGTAGGGTTGGAAGGGAAAGGCACATTCATAATCTGGAGGTACCCATGCAAGGTCAGGATATGTACCAGGACCCTCGCGTGAGCTTTATCGCGATCGGTGGCGGTCCGTGCGCCGGCAAGTCGACTATGATGTCGGTCACTGGGCAGCGCCTTGAAGATGCCGGCATGCGGGTGATAAAGATCGAAGAGTCGGCCACTAAGCTCATCAATCGCGGCTTCAGCCCGTTCGCCGACTGGAAGGACCCCCGCGCTTTTCAGAAGCACGTGCTCGTGAGTATCCTCAATGCGGAGCGAGAGGCGTATGATGCGGCCAGGGATCTCCCAACCGTCAAACACAGCGTATTTCTCTGCGACAGGGGAGCGCTCGACGGCATCGCATACGTGGGCCGCGAGACGTTCGAGAAGACGGCCGACGAGCTCGGCCTCTCAGTTGGCAAACTCATGAGCCACTACAAGATGGCGATTCACCTGGTCACGGCAGCCGATGGCGCGGAGGAGTTCTTCACCCTCGCCAACAACGCCGCGCGCAGCGAGACGCCCGAGCAGGCGCGCAGCCTAGACAAGAAGACGCTCGCCGCTTGGCACGGGCATCCGAGCTTGCGGATTATCGACAACTCAACCGGCTTCGACGAGAAGATTCGCCGAGCCTTCAACGAACTCGCGAGGAAACTCAACATGCCGGAAGCATTCGAAATCGAACGCAAGTTCGTCGTCCATAACCTGAATGACTTGCGCATCCCGTCGGATGCGCAGCGCGTGCGGATCACGCAGGACTACCTCGTGAGCAGCACACCGGGCGTCGCTCGGCGCGTGCGCAAGCGCGAGCTTGATGGTGTCGCGACCTACTACTATACCGAGAAGCGCGACACCGACGTGCCGGGCAAGCGGCTCGAAAATGAGCGTCAGATCCCGCAGCTCGAATACAAGCAGCTGCTCAAGGAGAAGGACCCTGCGCTCCAGACGATCGTAAAGGATCGTATCACCTGGAGCTACGAATCTCGCTACCTCGAGCTCGACCTCTATCAGGAGCCGCTCGACCTTCGTTGGTTGCATGTTCTTGAGGTCGAGGTCCCGGATATCAATGCCGAGATCAAGCTGCCTCCGGAGCTGAATTGCACCGATGTGACCGGCGATAAGCGCTATGACAATTATGCCTTGGCGTCCGGCTCCCTGAAGCACCACCAGAAAGACCCGATCTTTAGCTAAGCGCGCAAGCGCAGCAAAAACCAAGCCCGCGGAGCAATCCGCGGGCTTTTCTTATCTCCCAATCCAACTATT
>CAZLHN010000081.1:0-2955 GCA_964559665.1 uncultured Candidatus Saccharibacteria bacterium | reverse complement strand
ATCTCCTCGTCGAGCTCTACACTGCGCCCGCTCTCCTTCTTGCGCTTCATGTAGGATGTCAGCGCAGTGTTGATGACGATGCGATAGGCCCACGATGAGAACGACGCGCCCTCAACCTTTTCGAACTTGCCAGCGTTGAGGTAAATCTTCACGAACGCCTCCTGCACGATATCCTGCGCGGCTTCGTCGTCTCGGACGATGCTCCGGGCCTTGCGCAGGAAAGGCTCTTCGTACTTGCGCACTAAAAGCGCGAATAGAGACGGGTGCTTAAGGGAGGCGGCAAGGATGTCCTCGTCTTTCTGCTCCCCCATTTCGTCTTCTGTGGAGAGGTATCCGCTCATAGCCACACTGTATATCATATGTGCCTCGCTTTCTAGAACCCATTAGGAATAGCCGAGGTTTCTAGACAAAAGGCCTTTTTTGCATATACTGTGTCTATCGCCCACAAGTAACGGGCCTTTTATTTTGTATGTCGATGCTTGAATACAACGAAATCCTGCCAAAAAAAGTAATCCTGATGGACGGCCAGCCGTACGAGGTGCTCGACGCGCACGTCTTCCGCAAGCAGCAGCGCAAGCCGGTCAACCAAACCAAGTTACGCCATCTTATCACCGGCAAAGTGACCGAGCAGGCCTTCCACGTGTCGGAAAAGGCCGAGGAGGCCGAGCTCTCGACGCGCGAGGTCAAATATCTCTATACAAACCGCGGCGAGTGGTGGTTCAATGACGTAAAAAATCCGGCCGACCGCTTTAAGCTACCCGAGGAAACCATCGGCACGGCAGGGCAATTTTTAAAGCCCAACTCCGTCCTTGAGGCGCTCGTCTTCGACGAGAAGATCATTGCCATAAAAGTACCCATCAAGGTGGAGCTCTTGGTTAAAGACGCGCCGCCGGCCGTGCGCGGCAACACCGCCCAGGGCGGTACTAAGGAAGTGACGCTCGAAACGGGCGCCACGATCCAAGCCCCCCTCTTTATAAACGAGGGCGACATACTGCGCATCAATACAGAGACTGCAAGCTACGTCGAGCGCGTGGACAAAAAGTAATTATCTAACGATGAACGGCAGGAGCGCCATAAAGCGCGCGCGTTTTATCGCTTGCGCAAGCTCACGCTGGTTGCCGGCCGAGAGGCCCGTGCGGCGGCGCGACATTATCTTGCCGTGCGGGTTGAGAAACTTCTTCAAGACCTCAACGTCCTTATAGTCTACATTCTGGAGCTGCGTGCCGAATACGTCTTTTTGCATAAAATTTCAATTAGAAAGGAATATCATCCGGGTTAATGTCCTCCTGAGGATAATCCACCGCCTCCTCCTTAGGAGCCTTTTGTGGAGCCTCGGCGTCGCTTATGCCGCCGCTTGCCGATGCACCGCCACTGAAGCCAGCGCCCCCGCCGCGCGAGCCAAACTGCACATTCTCCGCCACGATCTCGGTGCGATACTGCTTACCCTTCTCGGGGCTGTCCCAGCTGCGGGTCTGGATGCGCCCATCAATCAACACTGAACTACCCTTTTTGAGATATTGCGCGCTGGTCTCCGCCTGGCGGCCAAACACTACAACGTTATGAAACTCCGGCACCTCCACCCATTGCTCTTCCTTTTTGACACGGCGGTTGGTCGCAACGCCAAACGACGCCACATGTCCGCCGGACGGAAGCGTCTTTAATTCCGGGTCGCGAGTCAAATTGCCGTAAAGAATGACCTTATTCATAATTATATTTTTTCCTCGGTGACGAGTGCATCGATGCTCTTATCGAGCTCGGCTTCCGACACTACGCCCCCCTCTTCGGGAGCTGCCGGCTTCTTTATTGTCTCACCTTCGAGCCGGTTTGAGGAGAACACCGCGCGGCGGGGTGCCGCAACCTCGGGAATCGAGCTCTGTACAAGGAGGTAGCGCAGGACTTCGTGCGTGCCGCGCAGCACGGCCTCAAGCGCCGCGGTGCCGTCGCGCTCCTCGACCGCGAACTTCATCCAGCCGAAATAGGCATCGTTGTATTTCTCGCGCTTGCCGGTAGTGGAGCGCTCGATAGTATATGCAAGCTGCATTTTTGTCGGGAATTGCTCGCCTATGACCTCGGCCTTGTTGGCGCTGAGCTGCGCGCGGATCTTCTCTACTACATCGCCCACTTTTGACTCTTCTACCGTAGGTACGACGTGATACCCGACCTCGTAGATGAGGCGGGTGTCCTTAGGGGCGTTCGCTTGGGATGAGGTCTCCGGAGAGACCTGCGACGTTTCTGCCATGGCCACACCTTATCACAGCCCTAAAAAATTGCAAATAAAAAAGCGCCGCTGGAATTGCGGCGCTTCTTCGGCGTAGGTTTGCGAAGCGCGCAAACGGTTACTTACCTGTCAGCCCAGATGAAGAAAAGGACGATGATCAGGATTATCAGAAAGACAACCTGTGCTCCCCCAAGGAACCAGACGCCGACACCCAAGAGGAAGAACTCTTGCCAGAAGCCGTGTGGTGAGAGCAAGCTCTTGGCGAGAAGCCAAAGCCAGACAGGCCAGAGGCAGATAGCTGCAGCTATGAGGCTGAGGATGAAAGCGCCGAAACTAGAGCGCCCTTGTCCCGAGTACGTAGTGGTACGCATCTCTCTATCTCCTTTGCTGAGAGCGACTAGCGAAAGTTGTAATATTTTTTATATTATTTGTCAAGACTAAAGACTTTTTGGCTATTTTTTAGTATCTGCTCGCCCACTTCTTCAAATGATAGAGCCTTAATAGCCGCTATCTTTTTGACAACGTCCTCCACATACGCGGGCTCGTTACGCTGGCCCCGATGCGGTACGGGTGCGGCGAACGGCGAGTCGGTTTCTGACAAAATCTTATCGAGCGGCGCGATGCCGATGGAATCGTCGTACATGTCGGTGTAGGTAATCGGTCCGGGGAACGATAAATAACAACCGAGGTCGAGATATTTTTGCGCCAACTCGCCTGAAACCGTGCAGAAGTGAATA
>CAZLHN010000080.1:0-2977 GCA_964559665.1 uncultured Candidatus Saccharibacteria bacterium | reverse complement strand
GCGCGCTATGTCGAGGAACTTGACGTCGTGCTCTCAGACGCCAAAGTCCATACGCTCAAAAAGCTTGAAGGCGAGGCGCTCATGCGCAAACTTGCCGAGGAATCGTTCGAGGGCGACTTGTATCGCCGGGCGGCAAGGATAGTCTCGACCCCGGAGCATAAAAAAACAATCGAGGAGCACAAGCCGACGGTGGAAAAGAACTCGTCCGGCTACGCGCTGTGGGACATCGGCGACGGCACGACATCGCTTAATCTTGCGCGGCTTATGGTGGGGGCCCAGGGCACGCTTGGAATCATCACCAAGATAAAGTTCAGCCTCGTGCATCCGATGCCCTACGCCGCCATGGTTATCATGTTCCTCGATTCGCTCTCTGAGTTGGGCGAGGTGGTGCCCGAGGTGCTCAAGTACAAGCCCGACAGCTTTGAATCCTACGACGACCATACCTTCGCCCTTGCGGTAAAGTATTTCCCCGAGTTCGCAAGCCAGATGAAAACGGGCATCATAGGGCTCGGCATCTCGTTTTTGCCCGAGGTGTGGATGGCGCTCACGGGCGGCATACCAAAGCTCATCTTGATGGCCGAGTTCCGCGGCCACACCCAAGCCGAGGCGCTGGCACCCGCCCAAAGGCTGGTGGAGGAAGTGAAGCACAACAGGTCGCATATCAAAGTGCGTGTTGCCCGCAATGAGGCTGCCACGCGCAAGTACTGGGCCATACGCCGCGAGAGCTTCAACCTGCTACGCAAAAAAATCCGCGGCAAGCGCACAGCGCCCTTTATCGACGACTTTGTAGTACCGCCCATGTCGCTCCCGGAGTTTTTACCCAAACTGGAAGCCGTGCTTTCAAAATACAAGCTCACCTACACCGTGGCGGGACACGTCGGCGACGGGAACTTCCACATCATTCCGCTTGTCGATCCCAATGACCCGACAGTCGCTAAAACCATCGACGAACTATCGCATAAGGTCTATGACCTGGTGCTTTCCTACCACGGCTCTATTTCCGGCGAGCATAACGACGGTCTTATCCGCACACCCTATGTCGAAAAGATGTTCGGCCCCGCAATGTACGCGCTATTTCTGGAGGTAAAGTCGCTCTTCGATCCGCAGAATATCTTCAACCCTGGCAAAAAGGTCGGCGGGAACTTCAGCGACTCGCTCGCGCACCTCGACCTCCCGTCGGTGCAGAATTCAGCCAAAACATAGATTCGGTAGGTATATACTGGGGGTATGAAGATAACCAAATTCGGCCACTGCTGCTTATTGCTCGAGGAAAATGGCGTAAAAATCCTGACCGACCCAGGCTCTTTTACTGTAGAGCAGAATGACATGACGGGCATTGATATCGTGCTGATTACGCATGAGCATCAGGACCACTTCCATCTCGAGTCGGTCAAAGCAGTCCTCAAGAACAATCCGACTGCAGTAGTCGTTACCAACACTGGCGTTGGAGCGCTTCTTCAAAAGGAGGGTATTGCGTACACACAGGTGGAGGACAAGGAGTCAACCGAGATAAAAGGTATCAAGATAGAGGGTTTCGGCCGTGAGCACGCGCAAATGTATGGCGAGATGGGCAAGTGCGAGAACACGGGCTACATGGTCGCCGATAGGTTCTACTTCCCGGGCGATAACTTTTACAAGCCTGGCAAAGCAGTGGATGTGCTCGCGCTCCCGGTCGCGGCACCCTGGCTCAAGATCGCCGACACCATCAACTTTGCAAAGGAGGTCAAGGCTAAAAAAGCATTCGGCGTGCATGACGGCATGATAGTTCCCGAGTTTCGGGGCTTTGTGGGGAATGCGCTCAAGATGTTCGTACCGGAAACGGAGTATATTGCTATTCCGGACGGCGAGAGCCGCGAGTTCTAATTTGTGTACCGCAAAATAGCCTAAAGAGTATACTGGCGCCATGAGCGAGCCTCTGGCAAATAAGATACGTCCTACTATACTTGAGGAATTTGTCGGCCAGGAGCATCTGGTCGGCCCGGGCAAGCCCTTGCGCGTGGCTATCGAGGAGGGGCATCTATTCTCCTTTATATTGTGGGGGCCGCCGGGTTCGGGCAAAACTACGCTCGCTCGCATCTACGCCAACGCGCTTGACGCCGAGTTCCACGAGATCTCGGCGGTGGACTCCGGCAAGGATGATATTAAGCGCATCGTGGGCGATAAAAGCGCGCTCCAGTTCTCAAATAAGCCAAAAATTTTATTTATTGACGAGATACACCGCTTTAATAAAGCGCAGCAGGACTTCTTGTTGCCGTATGTCGAGCGTGGAGAGTTGACCTTGATCGGCGCCACGACCGAAAACCCGAGCTTTGAGGTTATCTCGGCGCTTCTCTCGCGATGCCGCGTGTTCATACTCAACGAACATACCGAGGTGGACATGGATGCGATCATCAAGCGCACGAAGCTCAAGGTGCCCAAAGACGCGCGCGATTGGCTTGTCGCGATGGCCGGCGGCGACGCTCGGCAGGCGATAACCACGCTCGACAATACGCAGAAGCTCTACGGCAAGATAACAGTAGATACCTTAAAAGAGAGCATCCAGTCGACGCACCTACGCTATGACAAAAAGGGCGAGGAGCACTACAACACCATCAGCGCGTTCATCAAAAGCATGCGCGCCTCGCAGCCCGATGCCGCGCTCTACTACCTTGGCCGGATGGTCGAGAGCGGGGAGGACCCGCTGTTTATAGCCCGCCGCATGGTGATATTCGCGAGCGAGGACGTGGGACTGGCACAGCCGACCGCGCTTGTCGTCGCTAATGCCGTATTCGAGGCGTGCCAGATGATTGGCTACCCCGAGTGCGCGATAAACCTCGCTCATGGCGTAGCGTATTTGAGCCAGTGCAAAAAGGATAAGAGCGCATACGAAGCATACTTTGACGCGCTCGACGACGTGCGCAAGTTCGGCAACCTGCCGATCCCGCTCAAGATAAGGAATGCCCCGACAAAATTGATGAAGGACCTGAAATACGGGAAA
>CAZLHN010000079.1:0-3015 GCA_964559665.1 uncultured Candidatus Saccharibacteria bacterium | reverse complement strand
TTTTGTGGCTGAAAACAAGGATAAAACTAAGGCAGCGAAAAGCTCCTACGACGCATCATCGATAACCGTCCTCGAGGGTCTCGAGGCGGTTCGGCGCCGCCCGGGCATGTACATCGGCACTACCGGCCCCGAGGGTTTGCACCACCTGGTGTGGGAAGTTTTCGACAACTCGCGCGACGAGGCGATGGGCGGCTTTGCCAACGACATCGAGGTCGTGCTTTTGCCCGAGAACATCGTTCGCGTCGCCGACAACGGCCGCGGCATCCCGGTTGACGTCCACAAGCAGACAAAAGTCTCTGCGCTCGAGACCATCATGACGACGCTCCACGCCGGCGGCAAGTTCGGCGGCGAGGGGTACAAAGTCTCCGGCGGCCTCCACGGCGTGGGCGCATCCGTGGTGAACGCGCTCTCATCCTGGGCGCGCGTCGAGGTGCATCGTGACGGCGGCTCGTACGTGCAGGAGTATGCAAAGGGCAAGAAAAAGGCCGCCGTTAAGAAGCTTGGCTCATCCAAGCTCCACGGCACTGTGACATCCTTTATCCCCGACAAGGAGATATTCGAAAAGACCGACTTCGATTTCGAAAAGATAGTCAGCCACCTGCGCGAGCAGGCCTACCTGGTCAAAGGTCTGCGCATCACCATCATCGACGCGCGCGAGAGCGGGCTCAAATTCACCGATGTCGGCAAGGAGCTCTATATCAGGGCTTATCTCACTAACTCTCCGTCGCAGACGTTCTACTTTGAGGGGGGCTTACGCTCGCTCATCTCGTTCTACAACCGCTACCAAAAGCCGATACACAAGAATATCTTTTACGTAGATAAAGAGGCCGACGGCGTGGCGGTAGAAGTGTCGCTCCAATATGTAGACGACATTACATCGCGCGTACTCGCGTTTGCCAACAATATATTCAACCAGGAGGGTGGCATGCACGTGACCGGCTTCAGGACCGCCTTAACGCGCACACTCAACAACTACGCGCGCAAAGGCGGCAGCAAAGAAGAAGAGAACTTTACTGGCGACGACGTGCTTGAGGGGCTCACTGCGGTCGTCTCGGTCAAGATGCGTGAGATCCAGTTTGAGGGTCAGACAAAAGGTAAACTTGGCTCTGTTGAAGCACGCGGTGCTGTCGAGAGTGTATTTTCTGAGGCGTTCACCACTTTCCTCGAGGAAAACCCTGACGATGCTCGCGCGATAATCGCCAAGTCTGTCTTGGCGCTCAAGGCCCGCAAGGCCGCCAAGGCCGCCAAGGACTCGGTCATGCGCAAAGGCGCGCTTGAGGGCATGAGCTTGCCGGGTAAATTAGCTGACTGCCAGAGCAAGGACGCAAGCGAGTCGGAGCTCTTTGTGGTAGAGGGCGACTCGGCAGGCGGCTCGGCCAAGCAGGGCCGCGACAGGCGCACACAGGCGATCCTCCCGCTGCGCGGCAAGATTCTCAACGTTGAGCGCGCGCGTTTGGACAAGATGATTGCATCCGAGCAGATCCGCAACCTGGTGGTGGCGCTTGGCACCGCCATCGGCGATGTTTTTGACCTTTCCAAACTCCGCTATCACAAAATAATCCTCGCGACCGATGCCGACGTGGACGGCGCGCACATCCGCACGCTTCTTTTGACGCTTTTGTATCGCCACTTCCGCCCGATCGTGGATGGAGGCTATATCTACATTGCGCAGCCGCCGCTGTATAAAATAAAAAAGGGAAAGGAGATCATGTACGCCTATTCCGACGAAGAGAAGGCAAAGCTCCTCGGCAAGGACGCCGCGAATGTCGTCGAAGACAGCGAGGGTGGCGAGGAGAATGCTGCTGAAGAGGCGCCCGAAGAGGAGGAGACGACCAAGAAGTCGAGCAAGATCCGCATTCAGCGCTACAAGGGCCTCGGCGAGATGAATCCGGAGGAGCTGTGGGAAACCACGATGGACCCGCAGAACCGCATCCTCAAGCAGGTCAATATAGAAGACGCGCAGGACGCCGACTATATATTCGGCATACTCATGGGCGAAGACGTATCATCCCGCAAAACGTTCATCCAGAGCAACGCCAAGCTCGCCAACCTCGATATTTAATAAAGAAAGCACCGGCCGTGAGCCGATGCTTTTTATTTTTGCTCGCCTTGGGTTAGAAGGCGTATGGGGGAGCAAAGCCTATGGGCCATGCACTCCAGCCTAGGAGTATCGCTTGCCTCATGTCGCGCTCATCCCGTTCGAGATTATCCTTCTTGGGCGGCTTGGTCCGCCGGCGCTTGAGGATCTCTTGCACCGCTACAGCCTCGAGGCAGCGATACTTTGCTGCGCCTTCCTCGAGCAGCAAGGAGTCGTGGTGATCCTCCGGCACCAGCACGCCGCACGCGAGGGCGGTCTGTCTGTCGCGAAATAGCTCTTGCGTGCCGGTCTGCGCCGGGACGTCGTTGTCCGGATCGGCGAAGTCGAGTGCCTCGATGTCGATGTCGTCGACCCAGCCGGGCTTGTGTTCATCGAGAATGGCAAACAGCGCCGCGATCGTCCCCGGCACCGAATCCAAGAATTCTTGAGTTACCATGTGCGGTCCTCCGCTTGGGGTGTATTGCACAAAACGTCTATACACAAAATGCGCCACTTGGCGCATTTTGTCAAACGCTACTTCAGTTTTGCTTAGTAGGCCGGAGCCGCGATGGATGCAGTGTTGTTGGCGCGGTTGAGATCGTACACGAGGCCCTGCGGATCGGCGGTGATAGTGATCAGGCCGCCCTGATAGCCGTAGCCGTTATACGGATAGGTCGTGTTGTAGTTCGTATTGTAATTCTGATTGTTGTAGACGATAGGGTTGCCGTCGGCATCAACGCACGCTACCTGCACGTTCTGGTAGCCGTTGTAGCTGTAGCATGGCTGCTGGTTTTGGTACGGATAGGTATTGTTGTATCCGCTCGTGCAGTTGTACGGATACTGCTGCGTGCAGACCTGATTGTACTGTGACTGCGGGTTGGTGTAGGTGAGCGTGTAGACGATCTTGTCGCCCGGGTAGAGTGCCTGCTGTGTTGCGG
>CAZLHN010000078.1:0-3045 GCA_964559665.1 uncultured Candidatus Saccharibacteria bacterium | reverse complement strand
TGCCAAGTGGTACTTCGACCACGTCAACGTCTCAAGCCACACCATCTATACCTTCAGCGATGACTACAACTCCACGGTCAAAAACAACGTATCGGTGGAATATCTCATGTCCGACGGCACATATGTATACGACTGGGTTGCAGACGCTCCGGCTACCGGCGGCGCCTGGCAGACGCTTACCGCAGAGATCACCGTACCCACGGGCGCTGTCTCGATGACAGTGCTCCACACGATCGCGGCCGTCGGCACGCTTACGATAGATAATGCGTCGCTTGTCGCCAACCCGGCAAGTCCGCTCCAAAGCGGCATGCTGAGCCTCACCTTTGACGACGGCGACCTCTCGCAAAACCAGAACGCGCTCCCGATACTGACGGCGGCCGGAATGAAGGCAAGCTTCTAAATCATCACCAGCGAGCCCGGCAGCGGCGACAGCGGCTACATGACCTGGGTGCAGATAAAGGACCTCGCGAGCAAGGGCTTTGAGATAGGAGGCCATACCCGAACGCATCCATTCCTGACGACACTCACCTCCGCGCAGGCGCAAACAGAGATATCGGGCTCGTTTAATGACTTGGTGGCGCAAGGCCTCACACCCAAGACCTTCGTCTATCCGTATGGCGACCGCAGTCCTGCAACCGATGCGCTCGTTAAGGCAGCCGGTTATGTCGGCTCGCGCGGAAGCTACTACGGCCTCGATGCGCCGTTCACGCCCCGTTATAACCTCAACGATATCCGCGTCGACTCGACCACGAGTTTAGCCGCGCTTGAAGCCGAGATACAGCAAGCCATCGCCGACAAGCGCCTCCTGGTGCTTGAGATACACGATGTGCTCCAAAGCGGCGGAGACGAATACGCGATCACGCCGGCATTCTTCCAGTCGCTGGTAAACTACATCAAGCAGAGCGGCATTACGGTAGTAACGCTCCAGAGTGCGCTTGGGAATATCCAATAGCGTCGTACGGCCTTATGCAGTCGCAAGATGGAGGCTCTTGAGAATGTCGCGGATAAGCGCCGCCGTCTCATCGGGGCCGAAGACCTCGTGCGTCCGCACGCCCGTCTCTATGACCGTTGCATCGTTGCCGCCCTCTTCGAGCGCGTCGCCAACATAGAGCATCTCGGAGACCGAGACGCCGGTCATCTCCACAAGGCGCCGCACACCGTAGGCTTTGTTGACGCCTTTGGGCGTAATGTCGATCGAAGTCGTGGCATTAAGCGCCACCGAAAAATCGGGTAGCCGCTTGACCAGCGCTTCGTACAAAGGGCGGCGTTTCTCGCGCGTCGGGTCCCATGCGCGTTTTTCCTCCACAGGAGCATGCTGGCCGAGTGCCGAGAAAGTGATCTCGGCGCCGCGGTCCTCTATGCGCTCTCCCCATGCGGCCGGGCGCTCCGGCTCGGGCGCGAATCCCGTCTCCTCCATAGACTCCTTGAGCGCTTGCATGATGCGCCGCTTCTCAAATGCATTAAAAGACTTGTCATACTGCGCCTTCCATGCGCGCTCCTGATAGCTAAAGCACTCTGCCGCATTGGTGGGGAATATATAGAGCCGCTCGAAGCGTGCGGTATCCGCCACGCCCGGTAAAAATTGCGCCTCGAACTGCGCGAAGGATGCTCCCGACATGATAGCGACGGGAATTTTCTCGAGCAGCTCCGCGAGCAGTTCGCCCATTTCGGCCGAGAGCGGCTGCTTGCTTTCGGCAAGCGTGCCGTCGAGGTCGAACGCGACGAGCTTTGGCTTGAAGTTCATATGATCTGGGGGCTATTCAAGGTTCGAAGGCAGAAGGATCTTGAGAAGTTTCTTCATCGAGATTTTTGCAACGCCTAGGACCGTGTCCGCGCCGCCGTAATACACGAAGATAGTATCGCCGCGCACTATCGCTCCGCAGGAAAATACCGCATTGTGCACGATGCCGACCTTTTCGTATTCTTCGAGCGGCTCGAATATCGTATCGACGCTGCGCGAGATGACGATCGACGGGTTTTTGAGGTCGAGCAGGACTGCACCGAGGCGATAGGTCGAAGTCTTCGACACGCCGTGGTAAATAAGGAGCCAGCCTTTTTTGGTCTTGATGGGCGGCCCAGCGATGCCTATCTTGGTGCTATCCCACATGCCCGGGCGCGGCCCCATGATCTCGATGCAGCGGGTGAGCCTGCTCTCGCGGAAGTCGAGGCTGTCGAGAAAGTCCGCGCACAGTTGCGGGTCGATGCGATGCAGGAGCATATATTGGCCTCCGATTTTTTCGGGGAATAGGCAGGTGTCTTTGTCATTGATGCCATCGGGCGTGGTGAGTTGGGGCCTCGACCACTTGTCCCAGTATTTATTGAGAAAATCCTTGACCGAAATTGAGGAAAGGGCCACGCGCGTCGGGTGTATACCGTCGTAGGCGGTATATGCCATATATATGGTGTCTCCTATCTGGGATACCCGCGGATCCTCGCAGCCCGAGTTGCCGGTGGGCGAGGATTTCTTCATCTCAAAGTCCTCGCGGGGCACATACATAGGACGCTCGTCGCGCTCGGTAATCTTGACGCCGTTTTTTGTCGCGGCATAGCCGATCACGGAGGTATTGTCATCGCCCATCGCGCGATAGAGGATATGCACCTTGCCGCCCAAATCTATCGCTGCGGCGTTAAAGACGGCGTCCTTCTCCCACGGATGCTCGGGGATAGGCGAGAGTATCGGATTTTCCTTGGCGCGGATCGCGAGCTCGACGCGCTTCTCCGGCACCATGGCGGACAGAAGATCCGGCAAATTGAGCGAAGCTCGCGCGCACACGGTGTCTGCGCCGCCGTAATAAATATCCACTCGATCGTTATTCTGGAGCAGCGCTCCCGAGGGGAAAACGATATTGGGCACCATGCCATAGCGCTCATATATCTCCTCGGGCACCATGATCGGGCCCTTTGTGCGGCCGACTATCTGTGAGGGGTCGTTCAGATCCAGCAAAAGCGCCTCGATGCCGAAGACACGCTCGCCCCCGCCGAAATAATTTTGAATATAGGAGTACAACAAGAGCCATCCGTAACTGGTGCGGATGGGCGCCGAGC
>CAZLHN010000077.1:0-3192 GCA_964559665.1 uncultured Candidatus Saccharibacteria bacterium | reverse complement strand
ATGCAGGCACGCCAGCGCCCGCTCAAATCGCTCTCGGACAACCTCAAGGGCAAGCACGGCCTCTTCCGCCAGAACCTGCTCGGCAAGCGCGTCGACTACTCGGGCCGCTCGGTTATCGTCGTCGGCCCCGAGCTCAAGCTCCACCAGTGCGGCCTTCCCAAGCACATGGCGCTCGAGCTCTTCCGCCCGTTTGTCATCGGCAAACTGCTTGAGAAGGAACTCGCATACAACATCCGCGGCGCCGGCCGTCTTATCGACGAAGGCGTATCGGAAGTCTGGGCGATCCTCGAAGACATCATCAAAGACAAATACGTTCTCCTCAACCGCGCGCCTACCTTGCACCGCCTCGGCATACAGGCGTTCCAGCCGGTCCTGATCGAAGGCAACGCTATCCAGCTGCACCCGCTCGTATGTCCGGCATTCAACGCAGACTTCGACGGCGACCAGATGGCGGTCCACGTGCCGCTAAGCCCTGAAGCGCAGGCAGAGGCGCGCGAGATCATGTCGTCCGCCAAGAACATCCTCAAGCCGGGCAATGGCGAGCCGGTTGTGGCAACGAAACTCCTCGACATCTTGCTCGGCTCATACTGGATGACAAAGGAAGTTGTCGGTATGAAGGGCGAGGGCCAGGCATTTCAGTCGCCTAACGCCGCGATACTCGCATACGACTACGGCGCGGTGGGCTTCCAGGCAAAGATCAAAGTCTTGCCGTCCGACAAAGAGAAGTACGCGCAGTTCGGAGGTAAGATCTTCGAGACAACTGTCGGCCGACTCCTCTTTAACACCGTCTTCCCGAGCGACTACGCATTCATCAACACTCCGATAGACAAAAAGGGCATGTCCAAGCTCGTTGACGACCTCATCAACCGCTATGGTCTTGATAAGGTTCCGGAAATCCTCGACCGGATTAAAAACTTCGGTTTCCGCTATGTGACGCAGTCAGGCATCACGTGGTCTCTCGATGACATCAAGATCCCGCACGAAAAGTACGAGATTGTCGAGCGTGCACAAAAGAAGTCCGACGAAGTTGTCGAGCACTGGCACCAGGGTCTCCTGTCTGAAGAGGAGCGTTATCGCATGAACATTGAGGTCTGGCACGCAGCCAAGGCCGAGGTTGAAAAGATCATCCCATCAACGCTCGCGGTAAACGGCTCGGTATCAGACATGCTCAAGTCCGGCGCCCGCGGCTCGGTGGCACAAGTCACCCAGATGGCCGGCATGAAGGGTCTCATCGCATCTCCGACAGGCGAGGCAATCGAGTTCCCGATCACAAAATCAATGAAAGAAGGCTTGAGCCCGCTTGAGTACTTCATCACCACGCACGGCTCGCGCAAGGGCCTCTCCGACACTGCGCTCAACACTGCAAAGGCCGGGTATCTTACCCGCCGCCTGTTCGACGTCGCACAAGACGTCGTTGTAGGCGAGGAAGACTGCGGCACCAAGGAGGGTCTTGTCGTGACCCGCGAGTCGGCATCCGGCATCGGCACATTCTTGGCGCAAAATATCACCGGCCGCTACTTGGCCGGCGATGTGGAGGTAGACGGCAAAGTCGCGTTCAAGAAGGGCCACTTCATCACGCACGCCGAGGCTAAGCAGATAGAAGACGCGAATGTTCCGAGCGTGTACGTACGCTCTCCAGTAGCCTGCAAGTCGTCCCATGGCATCTGTGCCAAGTGCTACGGCGCAGATTTGGGCACCATGAAGCCTGTCGCCTTGGGCGAGGCTGTCGGCACCGTCGCGGCACAGGCTATCGGCGAGCCGGGCACCCAGCTAACCATGCGTACCTTCCACGCCGGCGGCGCAGCATCGGTCGGCGGCGACATCACGCAGGGTCTCCCGCGCGTCGAGGAAATCTTCGAGCGCCGCACCCCGCGCAACCCGGCGGTCATCGCGACCGTCTCGGGCGAGGTAGTTGAGATCAAGGACGACGGAAAGGAAAAGATGATCATCGTCGCTCCCGACATCGAGCACAAGGGCAAAGGTAAGAAGGATACTATCGAGTACGAGGTCCACTTCCGCCGCGTATCGGCGGTCAAGGTCGGCGACAAGATAGTGAAGGGCCAATTCCTGACCGACGGCTCGGCCGATCTTACCGAGCTCTTCAAGTACGCGGGCAAGGATAAGACGCAAGCGTACATCATCTCCGAGATCGTCAAGATCTATGAGCTCCAGGGCGCCAACATCTCGACCAAGCATCTCGAGGTCATCGTCCGCCAGATGTTCAGCCGTGTGAAGATAGCTGAGGGAGGCTCAAGCGAGTTCTCCAAGGGCGACATCACAAGCGAGCCGGATCTCTTGGCGCTCAACGAGACGATTGCAGAGCAGGGCGGCGAGAAGGTGACAAGCGAGGGGCTCATCATGGGCATTCTCGACGTGTCGCTCTCGCGCGCAAGCTTCCTCTCGGCAGCATCGTTCCAGAACACGACCCGCATGCTCATCAGGGCGTCGCTGTATGGATCGGTTGACCATCTCGAGGGCCTCAAGGAGAACGTCATCATCGGCCGCCTCATCCCGGCAGGCACCGGCTTTAAGGGATCTCCTAAAGCGGCAATGGTTGCCAAGTACGGCCCGCAGCCGGTAGATAATAAAATCGCCGAGACGACCGACACCGAGCTGGTTAAATAAGAGTAATAAATAGAAAAAGAAAAACGGCGCGGAGAGAAATCCCCGCGCCGTTTTGCGTTGCTCAATAGGTTCTTTTCAATTGCGAAACCTCGAGCGCAAAGTCCGTATTTTCGGGCCCAATCTTAGCATCCATACTTGCCAGGAGCTTCGCCCAAGTGATCTGAAACTCCTCGAATGCTTTATCGCCGAGTTGTTCGGAGGGGATTTCCTCCTGCCCGGTCTTGGCAGCTAATACCTTCATGCCTGCAAATGCGAGAGCTCCGGTGAAAGACTGACTGATGATTTCCAGCACCTCCCGTCTTTCCCAGACTTTATCTTCCCACCAATCTGATCGGACCACGAGATCCTCCAAAGTTTGTGCGGCCGTAGAACTTTCTCGATAGTTCTAACTGAATTTTAGAAGTGTGTCAAGGAGTATAATATGACGGTAGACTACTTATATGGACTCCAATGTCGAGAAAATAAAGGACAAGCTCTCCATACAGGACGTTGTGGGGGAGTACATTACGCTCAAGCGGGCGGGGCGGACTTTTATTGCCCGATGCCCTTTCCACAACGAAAAGACGC
>CAZLHN010000076.1:0-3238 GCA_964559665.1 uncultured Candidatus Saccharibacteria bacterium | reverse complement strand
GACGTCTTCGCTGTCCTGGGAGCTTACGGCCATGAGTCCGCCGCTTAAAAACTGCGCCCGCTGGACGAATTCGGTATTGAACAGTACCACAAACTTTCTGATTCTCGGAAAAGGCTTTTCTTCGGCCATAGGCTCCTCCGCCTGCCATCCGTGCACACTCTATAGGAAGGCGCTAGAATAGTCCATATATGGCTATGTCCTGGAGCTTTCGGCGCAAAGCGCTCTACTATGCGGTCGCGATCATTGTGGCGCTTATCGTGCTGCTGGCGGTTTGGAAGATATTCTTTACGCGCACGCCGACCTGTTCTGACGGCATTCAAAACGGCACCGAGCTTGGTGTGGACTGCGGGGGAGCCTGTGCGCTCATCTGCGCCGAGGATGCCCAGGCGCCGAAGGTGCTTTGGGCCAGGAGCTTTTCGGTCGCATCGAGCACCTATACCGCGGCAGCCTATATAGAGAACGAGAATCCGGGCGCGGGCGCCCACAATGTACGCTACTCCTTCCAGCTGTTTGATAGCGACAACCTGCTCGTGGTCGAAAAGACAGGTACAACCGACCTGCCGCCGGTGCGCAATATCCCTATCGTCGAGCCCAATATAAACGTCGGCACTCGCACCGTTGCGCGCACGCTCTTCTCATTCTCCGATACTCCCGTGTGGAGCAAGGCCGCCGCACAGCAGCCCACGCTTGAACTGGCGCAGCAAAATCTTGCCGCTGACGGCTCATCGCTCTCGGCAGTGCTTCAGAACAACTCGCTCCAAGACGTGGCCCGCGTTGCCGTTGTCGCGATACTCTTCGACGCGCAGGGCACCGCCCGAGCCGCGTCCAAGACAGTCGTGGCGCCCTTACCGCACAAGTCGTCGAAGTCGGTCTACTTTACCTGGCCCGGCGGCATACCGAACGTAGTCCGCGCAGAAATGATCACGCTTCCTTCCTTCTAGATGCCTGAAAAGAAAGTCACTGGCGTAGTTGATTGGGCGCTCTTTGGTCCGGCTTTGGCACTGGGGCTTTTGGGCCTTGTCACAATGAGCTCGTTTACCGGGCAGGATCCCTTCTTTTTCCGCCAGTCGATCTGGATACTCATCGGCGTTCTCGTTTTTTTTGCCGCGAGCACCGTAAACTGGCGCTTCTTGCGTCGCGGCGGCGTCGCGGCGGGCATTTATGTGGTGCTCCTTATCCCGCTTGTGGCCCTGGTTGTGCTTGGCCATGCGACACAGGGCGCCAAGAGTTGGTTTGACTTGGGGCCATTCGCGCTCCAGCCGGTCGAGTTCGTAAAGCTTGCGCTTATCATTGCGCTTGCCAAATACTTTTCTCGCAGGCACACCGAGATACGTAACGTACGCCATATTTTTATCTCCGGAGGATATGCCGCGATAGTCTTCGTGCTTGTGGCCCTCCAGCCAGACTTCGGCTCCGCCATCATCATCTTTGCGATCTGGCTGGGCATGGTGCTCATTTCCGGCATCTCGCGCTGGCACTTGGCCGCGGTGTTCTTGGTCGGGCTGGTAGCATTCGGAGGGTTATGGCTATTCGGCTTCCAGCCCTATCAAAAAGAGCGCATCCTCACATTTATCCATCCGCTCGCCGACATCCACGGCGCCGGCTACAACGCCTACCAGTCCACCGTTGCGGTAGGCTCCGGAGAGCTCTTTGGCAAGGGGATAGGGTACGGCACGCAGAGCAAGCTGCGGTTCCTCCCCGAGTATCAGACCGACTTTATCTTTGCTGCTTTTGCCGAGGAGTGGGGCCTTGTCGGCATCCTTATCATCTTCGCGCTCTACAGCGCGCTCTTTTTGCGCATTATCTTTGTCGCCTCAAGAGGCGCCTCCAACTTTGAGACGCTCTTTGCGCTCGGCATCCTCTTTTACTTTGTGGCGCACTTTACGCTCCACGTCGGCATCAACATGGGGCTCTTGCCCGTGACGGGCACCACTATCCCGTTTATGAGCTACGGCGGCTCGCACCTTATCGTCGAGTTCCTGGCGCTCGGCATGCTCTCGGGCATGCAAAAGTACTCGCGCGCAGCACCGCGTGACAGCCTCAATAGGGAGTTTATAGGGGGCTACGACGCGCTACGGTAAAGGGCGAATGTTTTATCGAGCGTCTGTTCGATCGAGAACTCCTGTGCTACTCGCGCCGCGAGCGCCGAGCCGAACTTTTCCCGCAATGCGCTGTCGCGTAAAAGCAGCAGGAGTGCTTGTGCGATAGCGGCAGAGTCGAGCGCAGGTACAAGCAGGCCAGATACGCGGTCCTCGATGATCTCGGGTATGCCACCCACATTTGTTGCGACAACCGGCAGCCCGGCCGCGCCGGCTTCAAGGATAGCGTAGGCGAGCCCCTCCGTTCTTGAGGGCAGCAGGAATATATCGTATGCCAGCAGGTACGAAGCAGCGTCGGCGACAAACCCAAGCAGGAATACGCGCTCTTCCAGACGATGCTCTCGGGTCATCTGCTCCAACTGTGCTCGCGCCTCGCCTTCTCCCATGACGACCAGTATCGTGTCGGGGAATTCTTTTGCTACGCGGACCATCGCGACAATTGCATCATTGATGCGCTTGGTCGGGTGCAGCTCCGCGTTGATGCCTATCCAGACCTTGTCGGCCTGGGACGCTAGGACTTCGCGGGCGATCTCCCGGCTCTTGAATGCGGGCTTGCTGATGCCATTATGTATAACGAGTATCTTCTTCGATACAAATGGCATCCACTGTGCGTCCTTCTTTACTTGCTGTGACACGGCGATAGTCTGATGGGAAAGTATGATTGTCAGATAGTACAACATACCGATCGGGATTTTTTGCCACAAAGGCCGGTCTTCGTTAAGCGCCCATCCATGTGCGGTAAAAATAATGCGGGGTACACCCTCGAGCCGTCCGGCAAGCGCTCCGATGACGCCGGCCTTGGAGCTGTTGAGGTGCAGCACGTCGGGGCGCATCTCTTTGAGTACTCGCCGCAGTTCTTTAAGCGATGCCAGATCGGCCCCGACTGACACGTCGCGGCCCATCTGTGGCAGTTCGATGCTCCGGATATTTGCTGCGCGCAGCATCTGTCCCAGCAGCCCGGGCGCCCCGTACGCCACAGCAACGTCGTGGCCTTCGCCCTGCGCCGCCTTGGCAAGGTCAAAGACATAGCGCTGGGCGCCGCCCCAAGTACCCTTAGTTATAACGTAGAGAATAGTGAGCTTTTTGTGCGGTACCATACAGTAGTACAACCTTTATTGAGCCATAAGGGTTATATGGTA
>CAZLHN010000075.1:0-3251 GCA_964559665.1 uncultured Candidatus Saccharibacteria bacterium | reverse complement strand
ACGCAGGCGGGGTCGCGGGATGGATAACCGCTTCGGGTCGTAATTTGCTCGGCATGACCTCGGGCAATCACACGCTCCTCAACGCCTCAAGCGCGGCGGGCGGAGCGTTCGAGTTCGTTACCGGCGGGATCGAAAGCAATACCCTGATGGCCGTTCTCAATAGCGGCAACGTCGGCATCGGGACGACGTCGCCGCAAACTAAATTGGATGTAGAAGGGACAAATTATACTTCCGCTTCAGGAGTAACCATCCAAGGCACATCAAGCCATACAAACGGTGAGGCAATCGATTATCCCGGTCTGATTTTGGTAAATTCTTCCCAGGTTAATAACTCCGGTGTAGGTTTCTCCTTTGACAGTACGCAGTACCCGTCATCACAATGGTCGGCAGCAAGTATATATACAAAGTTTACCTCAGCCACAGCCGGAGCCGGAATACGCGGAGATTTGCTACTGCAAACGAGAGGTAGCGATGGATTAAATCCGAGAATCTATATCCAAAGCGCCGGCAACGTCGGAATTGGTACCACTTCTCCATACGCAAAACTTTCCGTAGTCGGGTCAGTCGTTGCCGCGAACTTTGTCGCAACCACTACAGCAACATCCACTTTTGCCGGGCCGATAAAGGCGAGTTGCTTCTCGACCGACGGCACGACTTGCATCACGGGCAGCGGAGGCAATAACTTCTCTTATCCTTTTCCATCCAACTCGACCTCGACGCTGCTCAACTTCAACGCCGGATTCACTGCTTACGCGTCGAGCACGATCGGTAACGGAAACCAAAACGGAGGGCTCACGATCAATGGCGGGGCAACAACGACGGGCACCGCGTACTTCGCGGGCAACGTCGGCATCGGGACTAACAACCCGACCACGGCGCTTCAGGCTTCCTCCGCAAGCGGCCCGGTCGTCCTCTCGACACTGAGCTATGACAATGCGAACAGCGGCACGCTGAGCTATGCGACTCTGTCGAGCCGCTCGCGCGACGCCTGGTCGGGCACGGGCGCGTGGGGCTCCAACACCGTTCTCAACGACACGAACGATCCTTATCTTTTACGCGAAAACAATCAGCTCTCGGGCTGGGGCCTCATAGGATTCAACCAGAGCGCGCCGTTTGAAGGGCAAGACTTCCTGCATATCGACTATATAAATCCTGATGGCACGGCGACCTCGACGCGCCTCGCGATCGACTACCAGGGCAACGTCGGCATCGGTACCGCTTCTCCGACAAGCAAGCTCACGGTCGCGGGCAACTCGCTGGTATATGGCAATTCCACCGTGTCCCAAGATATCAACATCGGTTCGGGTTGGCCGACCGACGGGCTGGCGCAATTCCTTGTCACGGGTATCTCAAACCCCAACCAGCATCTTGCGATTGCCTACGACACGGCCAACGATGTCGGCGAGATACAGTCGGCGATTTCCGGCGTCGGCGCCGTGCCGCTTTCGCTCCAACCCAAGGGCGGCAACGTCGGCATCGGCACTACCGGTCCGAGTTACCCGCTCACCATTGCGGGCGCAGGCGCGAGCATCTACAGCGCATCGCCGGAGATATTCGCCAACGCCGACAATCATATCGGCGGCGGCGTCGCGATCTCGGACGACGGCGGCTTCTTCGATTACAACGACAATTGGATAACCTTCAACGGCTCTACCGGTCTGCGCATTGCAGGCAACAGCGGTCCCTCCAGCAGCGGGGCGCAGCTCGTCGTCAACGGCAATACGCAAGTGCAAGGAAACCTATCAATCACCTCGCTGCCCAGCGCGCTCCTCTCGACCGATGGCAGCGGCAACGTCGTCGCGACGACCTCTATAAATGCGAGCTATATCAGCGGCCTCATAAGCCTCATCAACAATGCGTATCCGTTTCCGAACAATGCGACCACTACGGGGCTTGGTATTTTTGCCTCGACTACGATCGGCAACGGCACGCAAACCGGCGGTCTCACAATCAACGGCGGCGCAACAACAACCGGCAACGCATACTTTGCCGGCACGGCAACGGGCCAGTTTTATGACACGGGCGGCGCCGTCTACAACGTCAAAGCCTACGGGGCAAAGGGCGACGGCTCGACCGACGACACCGCCGCATTTACCGCGGCGTTCGCGGCGCTCGGCTCGGGCAAGGGGACTGTCTACGTGCCGCAGGGCGACTACATCATCAACAACTCCTCGGGGCCGTTCACCGTCAACAACTTCAACGGCACGTTCCTCTTTGCCGGCGGCGCGCGGATCGTGATGACGACGCAGAGCCAGCAGGGCGTCAAATTTACCAACGGCGCCGGCGCAAAACTCCAGAATATCGACATGACCTACCAGAGCGCGGTTGCCGTGGGCGGGAAGGAGGCGTTTATCGTGAGCTCAACCACCGACATCACGGTCGACAACTTCCGCCTCGAGGCTAGCCCCTCCTCGGGCCTCATCTTCCTCCAGAGCGTGCGCCCCAAGGCCTCGAACATATATATAGAGCACACCATGGCGGATGGCCTGGACTTCTTTAACGACCAGGACGCGCAGGTTACCAACCTGACCGCATACGACACACGCGACGACGGACTCGCGTTCGTCAACTTCACCTCTGGCTACTACAACTACACCGGCGGCACGGCGACCAATATCTCGGTGGCGAGCACCACAGGCCGCGGCATCGCGATTATGGGGCAGAGCAATGTGACGGTGAGCAACTTCTCTATCTCGACCACCTCCGACCCGGCCGTGCTTGTCGGGCAGGACACGGTCTTTGGTACGCGGATCCCCGGCAACGTGGTCGTATCAAACGGCCTCGTGCAGAATGTCGGCGTGCTCGCGCAGCGCGCGGGCGACGGCGACGACCAATTCGGCGTCGAGTACGGCACCACGCAGGGGATCATCAGCTTTTCCGACATCCACATCCTGGGCGGCGTGTCGCGCGGCTTTTCGGGCTCGACCTCGGCCGGCACCGTGCGCGTAAGCAATATTTTTGTAAACGGCAACGGCGCGGGGCCCGCTATTGCGCTCAACGGTCCCGCTATCGATGCCGATAACCTCACGGCGCAAAATACGCCGAGCTATGGCATCTATATATCCGGCTCCACAAATGTCTCGGCGAAAAATCTGACGGCGATAGACACGGCACTGACCGACTCACTCCACCGCGCGGTATGGTTTGAGAGCAATACAAACGTGCAGGCGAGCGGCATCAATGTCATAGACGACCAGGGCAGCGCCACCGGCTACATTGTAGGAGGTGCCACCAACACCGCGGGCAACATC
>CAZLHN010000074.1:0-3420 GCA_964559665.1 uncultured Candidatus Saccharibacteria bacterium | reverse complement strand
CGAATTCCTGCTCCTTGAGTATCTTGTCGAGCTTGGGGAAAAGATGTTTCTCGATAAAAGCTTTAGCGGCATCGTAGCCCTGGTCAAGATAAATAGCGCCAACGAGTGCTTCGATAGCGTTGGCCAGGAGCACGCCGCGCGCGCGGCCCGTGTCCTTGCTCTCGCCGCGGCTCAGCAGCAAATAGTCGTTCATCCCGATCTCCGTTGCCACCTCGCCGAGCGTTACAAAGTTTACCAGCGATGCGCGAAAGGCCGTGAGATCGCCCTCGCTGTGGGTCGGAAACTTTTCGAACAAGAAGTGCGTGGCAATGAGCTCAAGCACCGCGTCGCCCAGGAACTCGAGCCGCTCATTGTGCTCGGCGGTCTCTGAGCGGTGCTCGTTGAGGTACGAGCGATGGATAAACGCCTGGCGCAAGAGCTTGCTGTTATTAAATGTGATGCCGAGCGTTTCCTCGAATGCCTTAAAATCTTTCTGCATATCAGCTTTTCTTGTGGGAAGTTTCCTTCGTAGCGGTTAAAGTCTGCACTGCTTTTGTAACAATAGGGAGCATATCCTCGTAGAAGTTGAGTTCGAGGGCGTCCTGGAGCCTGAACCACTTTGCGTCATCCAATCCTCCCTTCTTTGCGAGCTGCACCTCGGTAAACGGCGACTGTGCCAAAAAGTAGATCACATGTTTGCGCTTTTTGCCCGCTGCCGGGTCGCTGGCCACGTACTCGTTCTCACCGAGGCGCGCCTCCGGGGTGACGTCGAGGCCTATCTCCTCTTTTATCTTGCGCACAACGCCCGCTTCGGGAGTCTCCTCCGGCGTGAGCTTGCCTTTGGAGAGCGTCCAGTGGCCGAAGATATCGTGCACCAGCGCCAAAAAGACGTCGTTGCCCTGCTTGGTGTAGACGACCGCGCCGACAAGCCGCTCCTGCGGCATCTCCTCGTACGGGACGTCCTTCTTTTTCTTGGAGACCTCGTCCTTGCCCGGCTCGCCGAGCTCCTTGTAGACGGCTCCGAGCACGCCGTTGACGAACCGCCCGGAATTCTCGCCGCCGAAGCTCTTTGCGAGCTCGATAGCCTCATTGATGGCTACTTTTGCCGGAACCTTTTCGCGGTCGGCAAAAAGTAATTCGTACAACCCGAGCCGCAATACATTGCGGTCAACCGGTGCGATGCGATCAAGCGGCCATTCAGGCGCGGCCTTTTCTATCACCATGTCGAGATCCTGCCTGCGCTCTATCGTGCCGCGCAGCAGATCTTCCATGAACGGCAAATCGCCCGCAGCCGGAGCAAACTCCGCGGCGTTGCGCCTGAGCACCTCCTGGCACACCTCGGGGCTGCAATTGCGAATATCGCGCTCAAAAAGCGTTTGGAGGACTACCGACCGGGATAGGTGCCTGTTTGCCATTGTGTAAAAGAGCTTCTTCGACCCTGCCTGCAGCGAACAGATAGACCTAAGAGAGAATGCGGATGTTATTTCTGCGCCTCGCTCTTAGCCCCTTCTTTCTTGGCCAATTTGGCCTGGCGGGCCTGCAGCTTGCCTGCCACGTCTACGACGACACGGCCATTGTAGCGGCCGCACTCCGGGCACGCCCGGTGGGATATACGAGGAGCCCCGCACTCACAGGTCATGAGCGTTTGGGCCTTCAGGGCATGGTGGCTGCGGCGGTTAGCCGTGTGCGCATGCGTATGTCTCATTCGGACGACCATGGAGGGACTATAGCAAAATATGGGTTAAAAGACAAACCCCGTCCGTGGATACGGGCGGGGTTCAAGAATATCCTGCAAGGCTAGTGTTGGGCGACTTCCTGCAAAAGCACCACGAGCTCACTTTCCGAGTGAGTCTTGATCTGGAAGCCGGGCTTGCAGTACCCGGCCTCGGGGAGCACGCCCGTGCCGAAGCACGTGCATGCGGGTGTTCCGAAGTTCGCGCAGAACCGCTCGCAAAGCGGAGGATGCTCTACATCCTCCAGGCCGCGAAGCAATTGCTGCAGAGTTATCGGGTTGTACTTCCGCTCAAATTTCTTGGCGGATACTATTGGTGCACCCACGTAGTTTTCTCCCAAAAATCGTATGGCCTCTGATGATATTCAGGTAGTACGAACAAAAGACCGTACCGGCTATTGATAGTACGCCTCTTTCACTCCATTTTCAACCTTGCAAAAGGTCTTGCGGTGTATATCGCAGGTGCCCAGAATCCTTATTAAATTGCGGTGTTTTTTGGTGCCATAGCCTTTGTGGATCTCAAAGCCGTACTCGGGGTAGCGCAGCGCGAGCTTGCGCATTAACCGGTCGCGCTTGACCTTGGCGGCGATGCTTGCGAGCGCGATGATAGGCTCCGACTCATCGCCGCAGACGATTGTCTCCTGCTCGTACTCTTGGGGCGCATGCAGAAGGCCGTCGAGCAGCACCCGCGCGTGCTCAGGCTCGGGCGCCAGCATTCGCACTCCTTTATATAGAGCGCGCCTGACCGCGCGGGTAATGCCGATGCGGTCTATCATCAAGGCGGATGAAAACTGCACCGACCAACGCACGCCTTCTTCGGCCTCGAGCCGTTGCAATTGCTCGAACCAGATCTCGCGGCCGAGCTCCGACATCTGTTTGGACTCCCTAAGGCCGTCGAGCAGATTGAAATTAAATCGAGCAGGCACCGCAACCACGCCGACAGCCACCGGCCCCGCCAAAGGCCCCCGCCCCGCTTCGTCGACGCCAAGCAGTAACTCCATCCCTCTATTGTACAGAAAGAAAAGCGGCGCCCGATGCGGGCGCCGCTTGAAGTCTAACCCTGAACCTTTTCGTGCCGCACGACCGTCCACATGTATCTGGACAGTATGAACGCCCCAATCGCAGTAAGAAAGAGCGTCGCACAGAAGAGCCCGGAGAGCTGGCTGAGCGGGGAGAAAAATATCACCACACTCGTACCTCCGCCAAGAGCCAACCATCCGAACAGGAAGACGCCGAGCGCTTCGTTCTGCCTGCTTGTTATACTCTCAGGCAGGCGATCCCACACTTTAAATAGCAGCACAAAGAGTAAGAATAGAAGTACGAAGAGATCGTAGCCGAACTTCAGGAAGAATTGTCGGATCTGATCGTTGGCAAGGATCTCGTAGACTATCCCGCAGAACATACCTAGGCCAAGTGTAATCCAGCATATAATTTCGATGTGCCGTTTCATGGCCTTCCTCCTGTTGCAAGGACTTCCTAACGACCACACTACCGAGAATGGCTCAAGAGGGCAAGCCGGAGGTATACTCACTCTATGGAAGCTTCTTTTACCCATCTGCACGTCCACTCGCACTACTCCCTTTTGCGGGCCCTGCCTAAGATTCCTGATCTGATTAAACGAGCGCAGGAGATCGGCCTTACCTCGCTGGCCCTGACCGACATTGGCAATCTCTACGGCGCCATCGAGTTCTATAAAGAATGCAAAGCCG
>CAZLHN010000073.1:0-3505 GCA_964559665.1 uncultured Candidatus Saccharibacteria bacterium | reverse complement strand
AAGTTCGGCAACCTGCCGATCCCGCTCAAGATAAGGAATGCCCCGACAAAATTGTTGTAGGACCTGAAATACGGGAAAGGGTATGAGCGTTACGATAAGGAAAGCTATCTGCCCGATAAGCTGAAAGGCAAAAAATATTTGAAATAATTCTTCTGATATGTTTGTATAATAATTGGCTGAGATCATTCTTGTTTTTCACCAGCGGGAAAGGGAAGTACGTGCATTTTCACACTTTCAATTCATTCCGGCATCCCGGGAAGTCTTCGGTTCGCCGGATTCCACTTGTCGACGAGACGGAGCCCCCCAAAGGCACTCCCGTCGTACCCAAGAAGCCGCAGTCGGTACGTGAAAGGCAGCACGCAGCCATGAGCGGCAAAAAGCCTCCTGCCAAGCGCAGGGAATAAACGTAAAAACCGCCGGGTGCTCTCAGGAGCATTCCGGCGGTTCGTGTTGTCTGCGTTCGTATATCCGAAGGTAGCGCGGGGCGGGCCGCACGCCTTGCCCGTCGCAATCCGTGCACTTCTTGTACCACCCACGGATCGGGCGGCCCTTTTTTGGGCGGAGGAGCCATTTCATTCCGCGGCATCGTCTGCAGATCCTCATTCCTCTCTCAGCTTTTTGATAAGAGAGTCGGCGTACACAGCCTCTTGGTAGCTGATGCACCCCGGTTGGAGCCGCATCATTACCTCGAGCATCTCGTCGCTCCTCCTGGTGTGGACATACGACTCCTTCTTGAGAAAGAATTCGGAAAATCCCAAGAACATGCATGCGACGTCTATCGCCATTATGTCCTCCACCAGATCGCTCCTTTTCGAGAGCAACAGCAAGTGCGTCAGCACCGGGGCGATCGCCATCACCGTCATTTCGAACGGCAGGTCCTCGATAAACCACCGTTGTATAAAAAGAGTGAACTTTGAGGTCTTGAACGCGTCCGATCCGTACGGCGGGACCGCCTCGGAATCGCCGATCCACACCGGCACCGCAGGGTCCGTCTCCACCTTTGGCCACCCTATGCGCATCCCAGTCGAGAGCTGCAGTTCGGACTTCATTATCGAGACCATGCCTGCGTAGTTCTTCTCCTTGTATTGTGCAAGGAGTTCTTTCTCCGCGACGGGCTCCTGGGGTTTGCCAAGCGATGATGCGAGCTTGTCCAGGTAATACTGGACCAATAGGTCGCGCATGAGCGCATCTCCTGTTTGTTTGTAAAGAACCGAGTAGTAATAAAGTACTATAATTTTTGTTTTCGTCAATAGAAAAGGACGGACATCAGGGTTAGTGACGTCCGTCCTCTACAAGTGGCGCAAAAGGCCGATGCTTGAGCCTGAGGGCTTCTCTCGCTCGCCTTTGGAACCGGCGATCAATGAGGTCCTTGTAGGCCTCCCACTCGTTCTCGTTAATAACGCCGACAAGATAGGCGTCCTCGAGAGCTTGATTGCGGGCGGGCTTGTAGCCTAGTCGGCGTAGTTGTCGATGGCAAGCTCGGAGCAATACTACCGCGCGCTTGCGGTCGAGCACCACTCCGTACGATCTGCCGCTGTCGAGCAAGTCGAGCTCGAACCGTTCGTTCGGCGTAAGCTTCACGAAGCAATTCTTCTAATCGCTTGAGTGTCGGCCCGCCTTGCGGCTTTGGCCGAAGCGCCGTGCTTGCCGAGCTCGACACAGATCTCGCGGGCGAGACGCGCAACGTCCGAAGGGTTGGTTACCTTCAGCACGCTACGCACTTCCTCCCGTGCGAAGAGGTTGACCATTCCTTGCGGAACCCTGCCACCCTTCGCCTTAATTCGCTCCGCCACCTTCGCGGTTACGCGAGTTTTTTCGAATGGATACATCGCCGGGCCTCCTTTAGGTTGGCGGTGTGACTGCCGGTATATATTATATCACAAATACACCTGAAATGCAAGTGAGGTGTGGATAAGCCTTATGGGGCTTAGTTAAACAGGCCTTCGACGATTTCCTTAACAACCGTGCCGTCAGCCTTGCCCTTGAGATCCTTCATGAGCATCCCCATCAGTTTGTTGGCTCCGGTTTTGTCGGTCACTCCCATTGCTGCGGCCTTATCCTTTGCGGCCTTTTCTATCTCTTCGCGCGACATCTGGGCGGGGAGCATGGCCTCCAGTATTGTAAGTTCGGCCTTTTCGCTTTCGGCCAGCTCTGGGCGGCCGCCCGCTGTAAATTGCTCGATGGAGTCTTTGCGCTGCTTGGAGGCGCGAATTATAACCGCCAAGAGTTCCTCGTCGGAGAGCATCTCGTCGGGCTTGCGCTGCTTGGATACCAGTTCGTTCGTGGCAGCTGCGGATAGCCCGCGCAAAACCGAAAGACGCACAGCGTCCTTGGCGCGCATAGCGTCCTTAATAGCCTCCTTGAGTTCTTGGTGTGTCATATATCTATACTATAGCAGAACGTACTATTTTGTTGTACTGTGCGGGCAGCATCAACATGTTCTTCCAATAGGCAACAGAAAAGGGGAATGATAATGACCAATATACGCACAGTAATGCGCGGGGAGTTCATCCTCCTGCCGGGTGCGAATCTGCGTTACAGCCCGAATATGCTGCCCGGCTATAACGAGGTGGAAAAGTACCACGGCCAACTGGCGCAGTTCGTCGAATACAAGAAGATCTTCGTCGGCCCGCTCGATATGCAAGGCCGCATGCCGGGAGTGTATGCCGATCCCACGACGCTCGTGGTGAAATTCAGCGACGGAGCGCAGTATTCGCTCCACGCCACTAACCTGAAGGCATTGCCGGGCCTCCAAGTCCGCTTCGACCGCCCGCTTCCTCCGGGCGCGGAAGACGCCCGCATCGGCGACCTGCCGCATCCGATCCAGTTCTGGCCGGGCGACCTGGTGAAGCTCAACAAGAAAACGCCCAGCGTTGAGCAGTCGGTAAGGGGCGCCTCCTTCAATTCTGAGGGTGCTCTTCAGTATGATGTGGGAGAGGGCTCTGTCGGCGGCGATCATCTTGATATGGTAAAGCGCGGCAATGTCTGGGCGCTCTACAACGACCCGACAAAGCTTCGCTTCGAGTCTGACGAAGAGGAGCGCAGCTTTTGGGCCAGCGAAGGCATAAGTAGCCGGCTTCCCAGCGGCGATATGGACTTTCTCCAGCTCGCCGTCGACTTCTTTGTGCTGTTCTCACCCGGAGGCTCAAGGCTCCAGCCAAGGCGATTGCACGACTGCTTCGCGCAGCATCGCGAGCGCGTGCGGTCTATGACCAAACGCCTATACGGAGTGGAGCCAGAAGAAGCCCTCGCTTAAATCCCCCGCAATATATTCCCCGCGCGGCCTACAAAGCCGCGCGGGATTTTCTTATCCAAAAAATGCTAAAATAGAGGCATGGAATGGCTGATCATACTTTTGATCGTTTTGGTGGCGGGGAATATAGGGTTGGTTTTTTTGCTCTGGCGTAAGGGCAATATGCCCGCCCAGGGAGAGGATATGGCCGACACGCAGGGATTTATGCTGCTCCAGAATCAGCTCCAGGAGCTCTCCCGCGCGATGGAGAGC
>CAZLHN010000072.1:0-3524 GCA_964559665.1 uncultured Candidatus Saccharibacteria bacterium | reverse complement strand
AGGCGGTCGCGGTCGGCCCACTCGGGGTTGTGCGGGTCGTGATTGAGTATATGAAAGTAGAATGCGGCAAAGATATCAGCCATGCCCAAGGGGCCGGCGGTGTGGCCGGAGCCCGCCGCGACGAGCATCTCGATGATCGTCTCGCGGATTGCCCGAGCCTTCTCGCCAATCTCAACGATCTTTGCCTCGCTAAGAGCCATTCACTAAAGTATACAACGCTTTATACGCCTCTGCGGGATTATCCGCACCAAAAATAGCCGAGCCAACGATAAGCTCCGTGGCGCCGGCGCGCACGAGCGCGGGCGCCGTTTCCATATTCACTGAGCCGTCAACCTGGATGGTAAGTTCCGGGTATCGCCGATGCAGGCGCTCCACGAGCGCGACGGCGTGAGCGTCAAACGGCTCGCCCTGCTTGCCTTCGTGGTCGATGCCCATCACCTGCACATAATCAAACAGCGTGTCGAACGACTCGAGCACGTCCGGCTGCATGTTGGGGAGCAGCGCCAGCCCGGTCGTGACAGAAAATCCGCCATCGTCGCCCTGGCGCAGCTCCGCCAGGTAGCGCAGCGCTTCGACCGCGCCGGTCGCATGCGCGTGTATCACGACATGGGATGCGCCTGCACGTACGAATTCCTTCACCTTCTCGTGCGGATTCTCTATCATGAGGTCAAACTCGAAGTCGAAGTCCTGCCAGAACGGCAGTCCATGTTCCTCGTCGACGATCTTCTCAAAACTCGCATGATCCTTGTACGGCCAGGTGGTGGTGCGCGCGAACTTCCCGTCGACGACGTCTATCTGGACCCTTTTGGCGATGCCGTGGACGAGCGCAGCATGCTGCTCTAGATCGTCGAACGACTTAGGAAGAATGGCGGGAATTATTTCTATCATCCAAGTTTGTTGATCCTGCGTATATGGCGCTCTTCGCCCGAAAACGGCGTGGTGAGCCAGAGCGCAACCGCTTTTTTTGCATCGTCAATCGAGATGAACCGCGCGCCGAGCGAGAGAACGTTGGCATTGTTGTGCTCGCGCGAAAGTTTGATGATCTCCTCCGGCCCGCCATAGTAGACCGCCGCGCGCACGCCGGGCGTGCGGTTGGCAGCTATGGCCTCGCCCTGGCCCGAGCCCCCTATGCCGATGCCGAAAGAAGCCTTATTTTCGGCCACGGTTCGCCCCAGGAGGGCCAGATAGTCCGGGTAATCGTCATTGGGGTCGAGGCTCAGCGGGCCCAGATCCTCGACGTCAAGACCGCGCTCGCTCAAAAACGGCGAGAGCGCCTCCTTCATCTCGTAGCCTGCGTGGTCAGAAGCCAGAAATATCTTTGTAGCCATTCTTTTTAATGCGCAGCGCCGGCCTTTTTAACGTGGCGCACGAGCGTATTGGTGTATCCCCACTCGTTGTCGTACCACGCGAGGACCTTCACTAAATTGCCGCCGACCACGCGGGTCATGCCAAGGTCGGCGATGCTTGCGTGCGGGTTGCCGATAATATCGCCCGAGACCAATTGCTCGCGCGTTGCGGTAAAAATCCCTTTCCACCGCTCCTGCGCGGCGGCGTCCTCCAATATCTTGTTTACTTCGTCCACGGTTGTATCGCGCTTGGCCAAAAAGGTGATGTCGGCGATCGAACCCGCCACTACCGGCACGCGGATTGAGATGCCGTCGAACTTCCCCGCGAGCTGCTCGTAGGCCTTGGTCACAGCGATCGCCGCGCCCGTTGAAGATGGGCTCATGTTCTGCGCCGCGGCCCGCCCGCGGCGATAATCGCTCCCCTTGACCGGCGAGTCCACTATCGACTGCGTCGCGGTATACGCGTGGGTGGTGTTAAGCAAAGCCTTTTCAATTCCAATAGCCTCGTCGAGTATCGCAATAAGCGGGCTGCCGGCGTTGGTGGTGCACGATGCGTTGGAAGTTATCTGGCACGCGCCCAATTTGTCTTCGTTCACGCCCATCAGTATTGTCCCCGCGCCCACCATCTCATCCTTGACCGGGGCAGAGATGACCACGTGCTTGGCGCCGGCGGTCAGGTGTGCACTCGCCTTTTCGTAGGAATCAAACACGCCGGTAGACTCCACCGCAACATCTATATTAAGGCTGCCCCATGGAAGTTTTGTCGGATCTTTCTCGGCGGTGATGTGTATACGCTTGTCGCCAACCACCAGCTGCCCGTTGTCCACCGAGACTTTCTGCGCGAAGGTCCGGTATACGCTGTCGTATTGCAAAAGATAGGCGAGATTGCCGAGGTTGCCGAGGTCGTTGATCGCGACCACTTCTATCTCCGAGTCGCTCCAGCTAGCGCGCAAAAAAGCCCGCCCGATACGTCCGAACCCATTGATAGCGACGCGCGTCATGTATATAGCATGATACCATGAGCCCTTATGAAGGGAGGCTGGATGCGGTGGATACAGGTGGCGCTCAGTAATATATCCTGGGTCCTCTTGGGCGTGCTTGCCACGGCAACGCTTTATATATACATACAGCATGCACAGGCCACGGCAGCCAACCACGACTGCATCAAGCAATACCCGCTCACCAGCCAAACGCTTGACTGCGACACCTATCAGGAGAGCGCCGCGAGCCTGCACTCGGTGGACCAGGCGCTCGACGCCGCGACGGCGCAGTATGTGCAGGAGGGCAAAGCCACACGAGTCTCGGTGTGGGTACGCGACCTCGAAACCCTGCAGTGGGCCTCGAGCAACGAGAACGAGGTGTACGACCCGGCGTCGCTGATGAAGCTGCCGCTCATGATCGCTTATTACAAGGCGGCTGACGTGGATCCGAGCGTGCTGACAACTATGCTCGTGTACACCGCCTCCACGACCGTCGGCGACGACACGCAGGACTTCGCCTCGCAGGCGCATTTGGTGCCAGGCCAAAGCTACTCGGTGGAGCAACTTATAGAAGCGATGATCATAAACTCCGACAACGACGCGGCGACGGTGCTCCAGGCGCATCTCTACCCCGGGATATTCCAGAATACCCTGATCGACCTGGGCATAACCATCCCCCGCAACAGCAAGACCTACAATTTTGTAACCGTAAAATCATACTCGAACATATTCCGCACGCTTTACAACGCTTCGTACCTGACCCGCGATTACTCGCAAAAGGCGCTGGCGCTCATGGCGTCATCGACCTTTAAGGCGATAGCGCAGCCGCTCCCCGAGGGGACAACCGTGTCGGACAAGTTCGGCGAGCGCGAGATGGACGACAATAGCGGCAATGCGGTAAGCCGCCAGCTGCACGACTGCGGCATCGTCTACAAGGACACACGGCCCTATAGCATTTGCATCATGACTGAGGGGCAGAACTTCAGCGACCTTGAGGATATCATCAAGAGCATCTCCGACATCACATATCAAAAGATGTAGTTTTGCTCCGATCGGGCGGCCTCAGCGGAACCTGACGCTGCCCGGCGGCGCGTTATACAGTAGCGTATTGGTAACGCCGGAATACGGCCCGTCGCCGGTAGCATTGGTAGCCCGGACACGGTAGCGGTAGTTCGTGCCCGAAGTGAGCCCGGAGTCG
>CAZLHN010000071.1:0-3599 GCA_964559665.1 uncultured Candidatus Saccharibacteria bacterium | reverse complement strand
ATCGTAGGTCCGCAAACACGGGCAGTCCTCAACGGCCAGATATAAGCAAAAACCCGGAAAAATCGTCAAAAAAGCGGCTCAATAGAGCCGTTTTTTTGTACATGAAGGAAATTCCTGAAATCTTCATGTAAGATATGGAAACATACAATAGTCTACAAAGATGTAGATGAAGTCATTACGAGACTAAAGTACACCACATACTCATATGCACTTGCTTATAGTGGAGGACGAAGAAAAGCTCGCAAAGGCCCTCAAGAAAGGCCTGATGCTCAAGGGCTTTGCCGTTGATTGGTTATCGGATTCTGAGAAGGCACGCACGCGCATCTTGCTGTACAAGAACGAGTACGATCTTATCTTGCTCGATCTTATGCTCCCCGGCATCGACGGCGCCACCATCACCGAGGACATCCGCAAAGCGAACGTCACGACCCCTATCATTATCCTCACCGCCCGCAACGAGACCGAGCATAAGATAGATCTTCTCAACAAGGGCGCCGACGACTACATCGTCAAGCCGTTCTCATTTGAGGAGCTGCTTGCGCGCATCAATTCGGTGCTGCGCCGGCCTGCGGTCGCCCAAGCGACGGTCCTGCGCGTAGGACCGCTCGAGATGGATACCGCCGCACGCGTAGTGCGCCGCGGCGACAAGGAAGTGCCGCTGACGCTCAAAGAGTTCGCGCTGTTGGAGTGCTTTATGCGGGAACCGGGCGTCGTGCTTACGCGCGAGAAGCTGTTTGACCACGTATGGGACTTTAACGCCCTTTCGTGGAGCAATGTGCTTGACGTGCATATGAAGAACCTTCGTAAAAAATTGAACAACGATGACGACAAATCTGACCATTTATTTGAAACGGTTCGCGGCGTGGGCTACCGCCTGGCAGGAGAGGTACGAAGCTGACGTATTCCTGCGGGCAACAGTCAGTATTGTCATACTTTTGGCCGCGCTTGTACTGGTATGCGTGACCTTGTTTTGGTTCGTGCTCCATTTTACCAACCAAGCGGTAGTACACGCGATCATACAAAACATACGCGCCATAGTGGTGGGCGGCAGTACGCCCGCCCCGCTCCAGACCTCGATACAGTCGATACAAACCGCGAGCGTCTGGTATGTATTTTTGGGCCTTGTGGCGGTGGCCGGCATCTTCGGCTTCCTCTTTGCGCGGTTCATGCTCTGGCCCACGCGCAACGCTCTGTACTACCAGAAGCTGTTTATCAGCAACGTCGCGCACGAGCTGCGGACTCCCCTCTCTGTTATCAAAACCTCTACCGAGGTGGCACTCCTGGACGAAGAGCTGCCGCAACCGATGCAGGAGACGCTCGGTGAGATAGTGCTGGAGCTCGATCGCATTTCCGAAATAATCAATAACCTTTTGTCGCTCGATTCTATGACGCGCCCCGAGCGCATGCAGCTGGGCAATGTGGAGCTGGGGCCGCTCATCGACGCGGCACTCGAGCGTCTGCGGCTTTTGGCGCGCGAGCGCGAGGTTACGGTAGTGGTAGAGAAAGATATCTTCGGCGTGGTGTGGGGCAATGCCACCGCGCTTGAGCAGGTGATAACAAACCTCATCAAAAACGCTATCAATTATACCCAGCGCGGCGCGGGCAAAGTGACCATTTCCATACACCCCAATTATCGCGGGTTCGTCGTATTCTCGGTCGCCGACAACGGTATCGGCATCTCGCAGAAGGACCTCGTGCATGTCTTTGAACCCTTCTATCGCGCCGATACTTCGCGCGTGCGCGGCGTGGGTCCGGGCGGCAGCGGCCTTGGGCTTACGATAGTCAATGAGATAGTGCGCGCGCACCATGGCAAGATACACATACAAAGCGCGCGCAACCAAGGCACGACCGTGTCGGTGTCCTTTCCGATCGGTATCCCAAAAGATGGAGCCGAGACGCCCGAACATACATCGGGGCAGCATGAGATATCGCTTGATTTTTCAAGCGGATTTACCGATATCCCCGTAACGCAGGTGTCGCCGAGGCAGCAAGAGCATAGCGTGTAGCAAGACCATTCACTTCCTGTTCACAAAGCCTTTGGTATTTTTACCTGCAGACTGGTTCATTCTGTTCTTATCAGGCCACTAAAGATCTAGTGCTATGAAAGAATTGCAGATGTAAGCCGAGGGGGTCGATTCCTGTCTAGGAATCGACCCCCTCGGCGCGCCTATGAACAAAAGATGAATGTGCAGGTAAGCGGGTTTAAGACCCGGCGTCTTATATTAGGTATGCGTCAATTCATTACTGCAGCCATAACATTGCTATTGCGAGGCGTATACGTGCTTGTGGCCGCGATATGGATAGCAACGGCCGCCGTAGTCGCGCTCTGGGGCATGGAGGCTCTGAACCACACTTCTTATCGTTTCGTGCTGGCCTTTATCATGATAATCCTGCTGTCCAATATCCTTGCAAAATTGGTTGCCGCATATATCGAAGCATAACCATACAATGAAATCCCTTACGCGAAATTACAAAGCTCTGGTATATATAGGATTATATTGTTTTACAGCGCTTCTCATTGCGTCCCTCTTTTTGTGGGTACCGAATGAGCGCAACGACTTTCCCCTTCTGCGGCTGATGATCGTCGGCTTTGCCACGGTGCTTCTTACCAAATACTCCGTATATATGGCGCTCAGTCCTTGGTACGACGTAGTCGAGCGATATCGCGCAAAACACGCGCGGCGCGGCGTGTACCAGCCGTTTGTCTCGGTCATTATCCCCGCCTGGAACGAGGAGGTCGGCCTCATCAATACGGTCAAAAGCATCCTCAAGAGCGCTTATCGGAATGTTGAAATCGTGGTAGTAAACGACGGTTCGACCGACGACTCCGACCAGCTTTTCCGCGATTTCCTCGCATCATACGAGGCCATCCCCGACAACCCGAATAAACTCCGCATAGTCTACCGCTATAAAGAAAACGGCGGCAAAGGGCTCGCGCTCAACAAGGGCATCGAGCTCTCCCGTGGCGAGATAATCGTCTCCATAGATGCCGACTGCGCGCTCCTGCCGAGCACTATCGGTAACTTCGTGCGACACTTCAAGGACCCGAGGGTCATGGCTGCGGTAGGAAACGTAAAGATCGGCAATACCGAGCACTTCCTCGGCATGCTCCAAAATCTAGAGTTTCTGTTCTCCTTCTACTTTAAAAAAACGGACTCGCTGTTCAATACCATCTATATTATCGGCGGCGCGGCCGGAGCCTTCCGGCGCGAGGTGTTCGACAAAATAGGCCCCTACAGCAATACCAATATCACCGAAGACATCGACCTCTCAGTGCGCATCCAGGAAGCCGGCATGCGCATCGCGTACGCGGCCGACGCCATCGTCTATACAGAGGGCGCAGGCGAGCTCGGCGGCCTTATGAAGCAGCGCCTGCGCTGGAAGCGCGGCCGCTTCCAGACCTTTTGGGAGCACCGGAGGCTCTTCTTCAGCCGCCTCTCGCGCCATAATAAATTCCTGACCTGGGGCGTCTTGCCGCTGGCGCTCTTCGGCGATATCCAGCTGTTCTTTGAGGTGCTGTTTCTCGCCTTCTTGTATGTCTATTCCATGCTCACGCACGACTTTTCCTCCTTTGTGTCCGGCATCATCGTTGTGAGCCT
>CAZLHN010000070.1:0-3625 GCA_964559665.1 uncultured Candidatus Saccharibacteria bacterium | reverse complement strand
GTCAGACTTTCGTCCATTGCGGAAGATTCTCGACTGCAGCCACCCGTAGGTGTATAGCCCGTGTCTCAGTGCTATCGGTGGGGGTCAGCCTCTCAGCTCCCCTATGCGTCATAGCCTTGGTGTGCCGTTACCACTCCAACTAGCTGATGCAGTACAGGCCGTTCAAAAAGCGGCTTACGCCTTTACCCCGGAGGGACTATCGGGAATTACCTACTCTTTCGAATAGCTATGCCCGACTTCTCGGTACGTACCTGTATATTACTACCTCGTCTGCCACTGGCCTTGCGGCCCGTTCGACTTGCATGCCTTATCCACGCCGCCAGCATTCATCCTGAGCTAGGATCAAACTCTGAATAAAAGATGGGATTTTAAGTTCCATCAGTTTAACTCGATGAACGGAACAAGAGAAAATATATTTCATTTCCGCTTGTTTACTTGCTTGCTTACCCACTCCCTCGCTTGTACACGAAGAAGGGGTTGTGTGATCTCTCCTTGAGCGTTCAATTAATCGCTCAAGAAGCTATTCAATTTTCAAACAACAAGCCCGCCAGAGGGCGGGCTTTCTCAAAAACGAGTTAGCTTCCTCTTAAGCAGACATAGGCCCATTATAGCCATATATAGAGGGGTGTCAAGGCCTTATTTTAGGCCCTTTTTAGGGCCTCCTCGACCTGGGCAAACAGTTCTTCCTGGGTACCGTTGTTGTAAATAACACTGCTCGCTATGGCTATAACGCCTGCGATATTTTGCTGTTCAAAATTGGAGGGGTCTTTGGCGTGCAGCTCGATCGCTTCCTGGGCGACAAATTTCTCAAACGAGACGTTATCTTTTTCACTGCCTCTCTTCGCTATCCGCTCATAGCGAGTCTTGATATCTGCATCTACTCCCCACAATACGCCTCCGCGTTTTGTGATCTCTTGCGCTTCGCCAAGCGTTTGTATGGCTTCAAGGACCGCGTCGCCGCCTTCCTTCTCGGCTCTTGAAAAATTAGAGGCGACTATATATCCAGCGCCGTGAGCTGCACGCAAATCTCTTGCAGTCTGGCTTATAGTATCGCGGTTGAGAGGCAACCCAAGCCGTACTACTTCTTCTTTTATAAATCCGCTCGAAGAGTAATGCTTAAAACCTTTTGTTTGCAGATATTCGACGACAGTTCCCTTGCCTGCGCCGAGCGTGCCGGTGATACCGATTATCATCTCGCTATTTTAACCTTTTTTCTGCCAACGCTCCCAGACTACCAACAGCGGCGCTGCTAGGAATATCGAGGAGTAGGTGCCGGCTATCATACCGACTATCAGGGTGAGTGCGAAGTCATGCGTTGATGCTGGGCCAAAGAAGTACAGCGCGGCGAGCACGATAACAACGGTGAGGGATGTGTTGATAGACCGTGCCAGCGTCTGCATGATAGAGCGGCCGACAACCTCGTCAAAGGCCACACGCTTGCTGCGCTCTTCGTTGAGTCGTAGGTTTTCGCGGATACGGTCGAAGACGACGATCGTGTCGTTTATAGAAATACCGAGAATAGTGAGGAGGCCGACTATGAACAAAGAGTCCACCTCGGCGCCAAGGAAATGGCCGAGGAGCGCGAAAAGCCCGACCGGGATCAGCACGTCGTGCACAAGCGTCACGATCGCGACGATTCCGTACTTCCACGAGGCGACCGGCTTGGACACTCCGCGGAACGCGAAGGCGATAAAGAGGATGATGCAGATGGTAACGAGCGCGAGCGCGAGGAGGCCTTTGTCGAGGATCTCGCTGCCGATCGTAGGCGAAACGCTGGTGAACTGGTCCTCATGCAAAGCGCCAAGCTTCCCGAGTGCCGCTTCGAGCGTATTCTTCTCGTCGTTTGTGAGCGTGCGTTCGCGCAACACGTAGCCGCTTGTGCCGGTTGGCTGCACACGCACCTCGCCCAAGCCAAGCGGTGCTACCGCAGCCTGCACCTGCGCCGAAGTCGGAGTAGTACCGGTGTACGTTACCTGCAAAAGCGAGCCGCCCGAGAGGTCGATGCCCGGCTTGAGCCCCCATGCGAATATTGCGATCAGCGCCAAAAGCGACAATACGCCCGGGAGGATAAAAAAGTATTTAAGATTTTTTGCGATATTCATAGTGGTGCTATTTGTTGAGGCCCGAGCGCATCAAGAAGCGTCCTACGCGGCTCTCTGCGTTGATGCCAAGTGCCAACAGGAACGTGCGCGAGATGGTGATGGCGGAGAGTAAGGAGACTACGACGCCGAGGCCGAAGACCAGCGCGAAGCCGCGGATGATCGAAGTGCCCATCCAAAAGAGAATGACCGCCGCGATGATGTGCGCGATGTTGGAGTCGCGGATGGCGCTCCATGCGCGCTTAAAGCCGTCGCGGATCGCCAGCTGCGCGCTCTTGCCTTCATTCAACTCCTCCTTCATGCGCTCAGCAATGAGGATGTTGGCATCCACGGCCAAGCCGACCGAAAGGATAAAGCCCGCGATACCGGCAGCGGTGAGCACGACCGGGATTAGCTTAAAGAGCACCAGCATCATGACGATGTAGATGGTGAGCGAGACAACCGACACCACGCCTGGCAAGCGGTACCAGAGGATCATAAAGATAGAGAGCGCAATAAGGCCGATGATGCCAGCATACACGCCCGCCTGTGCTGCGGACTGGCCCAGCGTCGCGCCAATAGACTCGGTGCTTACAGGAGTGATCGGCACCGGCAGTGCGCCCAGGTTGAGGTTGCTCACGAGCTCTTTGGCAGCTGCGGCGGTAAAGTTGCCGGAAATTATAGCGGTGCCGTCGGTAATCTTTTCCTGCACGACCGGAGCCGAGATGATGTTGCCATCGAGGAAAATCGCTATGTAGCGGCCGACATTGTTGGACGTAAGGTCGGAGAATATTTTTCCGCCTTCGGAATTAAAGTTCACCTGCACGGTCGGCTGTGTCAGGCCCACCTGCGAGCCGCTCTGGAAGACAAGCGCCGCGCTGGTGAGATATTTGCCGGTGAGGCCGGTGTCGGTAAACGCGTCCGGATTCGGAATGGCGGTAACAGCGCCCGTGCCATCGGTCGAGGTAGCATTGATGGTGAGCTTGTCCTCATAACCAGCCTTCACCAATTTGAACTCGAGCGTCGGGGTCGAGCCGATACGCTTGATGGCCTCGTCTACGCCTACGCCCGGCAGGTCGATGATAAGCCGGTACTGGCCGCCGCCGAGCACGCCGCCCTGCTCAACCTGCACCGAAGACTCGCCAACGCCGTTGGGGTTGACGCGGCGCTCGATGACCGTCTGGAGCGTCGCCAGGTCGTCGGCAACCTCGGCCGAGGGCACCTTGCTGACGTCGGCAGCGTAGGTCAGCTCTGAGCCGCCCGAGAGGTCCAGCCCCAGCTTAAAGTCGAACCGGCCGCCAGCGCCTGTGGTATGCCACACAAAAAAGCCCAACACCAGGCCGGCAATCACTATAAGTACGGCGCTATAGCGCAAAGCGAACATGGCCACACAGTAGCAGGAATATGGCTCTCTCGCAATATATCCCCCGCCAGTCCACAGGTTATGCACATTGGCGCTTTGGCGGACCTCCCTCAAACTTATAGTAGTTCTGAAGTTCCTTTAACAACGGAGGTCCGCAATGGACGCCAAAGTAGTGGAATATCCG
>CAZLHN010000069.1:0-3726 GCA_964559665.1 uncultured Candidatus Saccharibacteria bacterium | reverse complement strand
TAAAGCTTTTGTCAAGATTGACTAAAAATGCTTATGGGTTGCAAACAAGTTAGCGCAAAACCTGGTTCGTAAAAGAAAACGGGCGGCTCGTGGAGAGCCGCCCGCTTGAGGAAAGAACTTCTTGTAAGGTACATGCCGCTTATGCGCGGCTTATGGAGCATCGCTCGCCCATTGCTGGCCGAGCGCCTCCTGGATCTGTGACGGCCAAAGATCGGGATGCAGGTGATCTACCCACACCACGGTCGGATGGAACGCGTCGACGATCGCGATCTCAGGATCGCTGCCAGCAATGAACTGGAGCGGATCCTCTTTGCTGCGCTGTTTGACGGTGACAACGGTCACCATCCATTCGAACCGGCGTTCAACGTTTCCGTTGGCATCCGGCATGTCGCGTATGTAGGGGCGAACCTCGGCAGGCAGGCTCAATGTCTTACTGAGGTCAGCCTCTTCGTTGCTCGTCCACCACTGGTAGTTTTTCCGCGATGTGCGCACTTGGTCGGCCACGACGGTCGGACCAATGGGCGCTTCTTGATGGAGGAAGTGGCGGTACCGATAGATCGGCCCGATGCCGTCGGCCGGGACGAACAGGCTCGTTGAGAGGCCCTGCTTGTCCGTGTCGTGCGGCTCGAGCGCGAAGTACTGATAGAGCTTCCCCTCCTTTTCTTGATCGAACTTGAAGTACAAGGTGAACGGCTGCGGATTGGAATTCTCCGGAACGTCGGCGAGCCGGAGATCGCCTTGCCGGTAGAACGGCAGCGGCGCCAGAAGCCCCGCTTGAAAGCGTATGCTCTCAGCCATGTATCTCGATACCGCGTAAGGCACGAGATTCTGACCCCGCAGATAGTTATATTTGCCGATATCCTCCGGCTTTATCCAGTGGCCGCATCCGAGAAAGACGTCGGCTACCGGATTGTCGTTCCCCTGTTCGATGACTTGTACGCCGCCGAACTCGGGGTATGGGAAGAAGATGCCGGTCCATCTGATGAGCGACACGACCTCGACCCATTTGCCGGAGTCGTTCTCCATGTAGAGAACGTTGCCCGGCTCGTAGGACAACGAGCGCAAAGGTCCGAACGAGCGGCGAACGCAACGCTCGGTATTGCGCCATAAATAGAAGTTCTCCCCGATCGAGAAGTTAACATTGATCGGGTGGCGCCTCGAGAGGTCAGGCGAGGTTTGCGTTGAATCGATGCTGAACATCTCGCGTATTGAGTACGTGAGCTGCCCCCACCATTTGGCCGGCTCGATCGCCATAGTCCAGGCATAGCCGGGATTGACCCTGACCATGTCCGGCTGGCTCGGCTCGTCCGTCTCGTTCATGCGCTCCTGAGCTATCGTGTAGACGCTCGTGAGCGGCAGCACACGCTCGTATGCCGTCGTCGGCATAGTGGGGGTGTCGGTAAGCGCGTAGAGGCGTTCGTAGCGGAAGTAGTGCGAGAGATAATCCTCGGCCGAGATGCTGACGATTATGCCTCCTATTCCCACCACTGCCAGCACGCTCACGAGAGCCTTGAGCCATCGCGACCGCCCTACAAAGAGGAGTAGCACAGCGATGCACACAAGGCCCACGACGATGAGTACTGCGAGTGCCGCTCCTGCGTAGATGCGAACAGTGAGCAGGAGCGGCTGGATTGTCTGGCGCTCGGCGTAGAGCGCCAGAATGATTGCGATTCCGATAGTGTTGAACCATATCGGATGCTTTTTGTACGTCCGCGCGATGGCGGACCGCATGTTGTGGAAGAGTACGCCCAGTGATGGGCGCGCCGGCTTCCACTCCGGCGGTCGGACCGATTGTTCCATCAGCCGTTTCCTTTCGTATAGCGATTCAGTACGTCGTGCACGTTTTCCTGCGGAGGTTCCTGGGCATCCTCTGCGGACGGAACGTGGTCAAAGACCTGCGGAGGCCGCGGCTTCGGCGCCACCTGCTCGCGGATGGTATCCGCAAGTGATGATGCACGACCGACGGCTTCGGCGCCAAACGCTTGTGCGCCGCGCTTGATGGCATCGGGATCGATGTCATCAAGCTTTTTGAGGGCCGGCCGCATATGCGGCACAGCCGCGTAGAGAACGGAGCCGAGCAGGAAGCCCACGAGGACCGCCAGCGTCTCCGGAACGAGAAGCACCGCTTCGGTGAGCCAGTTGCGCTCTTTGCCGAATACCGCATGCAGAATCACGACTGCGATAATGCATACGATGAAAGCCTTGGTGACTTGGGCGCTCCTCGATTGCCGGTATACGAATCCGTGTTCCTCGCCTTCCGGCATAGCCGACTTGCGCGTACGGTCGTAGTACCAACGGTAGAACCGGGCGCCGACGTATCTGTCGAGCAGATACAATGCAACTCCCAGAAGGACGTACCATGCGAGGTCCGTCCAAAAGTACTGTAGAAGACTATCCATGAGGATTCCCTTCCGTGTTAGGGCTGCTGCATCCGCGGCACGTAGCGCTCCGCGAGATAGTTTGCAACCCATTCCTGTTTCTGCGCGCTCCATCCGTTGTATTCGGCTAGGAAGCGGTTCTTGTCATGCGTATAGAGGCCGAGGATGTTCCGCGTCTCCCGATGGGAGAGCAGTATCCAGAGAACCTCTTGCGTACCCGGCGGTAGTTTTTCCGAAGGCTCGGCAAGAAAGTGCCAAAGCTCCGGCGACAGCTGCGGCAGGTCGCCGCCCCGTCTCAGAATAGCGGTGAAGCGCTCAAGCTCGGTAAAGATCCCGGGGACTAGGTCCTCGTGTTTCCTCATGAGCGTCTTGCGCTTCGCGCTGGTAAGCGAGTTCCAATCGATATCCGGCTCACAGTCGCACAAGGCAAGCGCGAGCAGAAGGTCCTTCTTTGCGTCGAGGACCTCGGGTTCCGTCTGGAACCGCTCGATCGGAATGCGGATCATGCCGGCAGCGGCAAGCTTTAAGAACGCTGCGTACCCGGGATCGTAGAGATACTCGAGCGACGCGACGGGCTTGCCGGCTGCGGCCTGCGCCGATTCAAATTCCTTTCGGTCCTCGAATACGAGCAGGTCGTTGTCCTCTACCCCCCGCAGAAGTCCTACACCGTTGAATGCAACGGTGTAGAAATCGTTGAAGAGGTCGTAGGACGTAGACTGCATGGCAACCTTGCGTCTCCGCAGGTCGCCATACTGTTTCTTGTGGTGGACTAGCTCGTCGCACAGCGTCGAGTCGAGGCAATTGAGCCCCGTCATGAAGCGCGCGATGATCTCCTTCTGCTCTACGGCGGCCTCGGCCAAGTGCCCGGTATGCGGCACCGCCGTGATCTCGGATAGAAGCAGGAGGTCGAGCGGACTCTTCAGAGAAGAGAGGCCGTCCTCGAAGTCGAGAATGATGACGTTGGTCGTAGTGATGTCGATGATCTCACGGTGATACTTCTCGAAAACGAGCCGCATCAGCCCGCGCGTCCAGGAAAAGACCGGGTTGTACACCGGCTTCTTGTACTGCTCGGGCGCGATGATGATCGCAGTCGGGTTGATGATTTCGCCGACGCAGAGATAGAAGGGATTCTTCTGCTCCTGCGCGATCTCCGGGCTCCAACCGGCACCGTCGACATTGATCGTGCGGCGCTCGGTTGGCGTGAGACCCATCGATGTAAGACAGGCGTTGTAGCGCTCCACCAACATGGGGGTAAGCTCTACGAGCCCGTTATTGAGGAGCTCCCGCTTGAGGAGCGGCCCCAGATTGCTGGTTTTCACATGCGCACCTGTTGGTTTGAGTGAGGTGC
>CAZLHN010000068.1:0-3896 GCA_964559665.1 uncultured Candidatus Saccharibacteria bacterium | reverse complement strand
TGATGGGGCAGACACTACGGTTTATTTAAGACCTGAGACCGCCCAGGGAATGTTCGTAAACTTTAAAAATATTCTTGATACGTACCACCCCAAGCTCCCGTTCGGCATCGCGCAGATCGGCCGCAACTTCCGTAATGAGATTGCGCCACGCGATTTCATTTTCCGTGTGCGAGAGCTTGAAATCATGGAGTTTGAATACTTCATCGAGGAAAAAAGTTGGGAAGAACAATTTGTATACTGGAGTGAGCAAATGGCTGGCTGGTTCAAGTTGCTTGGTTTTAGTGACGACGACATAAAACAGATAGAGATCCCTGACGGTGAGCGCGCACACTACTCCAAGCGCACCGTAGACTTCCACTTCAAATATCCGCACAAGTTCGACGAGATAGGAGGCCTTGCGTATCGCACCGATTTTGATCTCAACAACCACATCAAGCATAGCGGCGTCGATCTGCAATATCTCGACCCCAACACCAACGAAAAGTTCGTCCCCCACGTGCTCGAGCCCACCTTCGGGCTGGGCCGCCACCTGCTTGCCGTGCTGGTCAAAGCGTATTCCGAAGATGAGCTTGGGGGAGAGAAGCGCGTGTTCCTCAAATTCCCGCCGCATCTGGCGCCTATTAAAGCTGCCGTCTTTCCGCTCCTCAAGAACAAGCCCGAGCTCGTCGCCAAGGCGCGCGAGATTTACTCAATGCTCAAAAAGGAGATCCCACAGGTAGTATTCGACGACAACGGCAACGTCGGCAAGCGCTACCGTCGGCAAGACGAGATAGGGACGCCGTGGTGCATCACGATAGACTTCGACACGCTCGGCGAGAAGCCCGAGCTTAAAGACACGGTTACCTTGCGCGATCGCGATACGGGAGAGCAGAAAAGACTCTCGATACCAGAAGTTTTAGATTTCTTGACTAAATCAATAAAGTAAAGCAGATTAAAAATCTGTATAGGCTCTTTGAAGGAGATGATGCCATGAAGGTCGACCGTTCGCATTCGCCGCAGGCGATGCTCGATGCTACTGGCCTTGCCCAGTACACGGACAAGGCTGTGGTACAGGCGATGCCGCGCGGCGAAGGCGAAGACGCTGAAGTTTGCTTCTTCAAGCTTGACCGCTTTGTCACCGATGACGAGCTGGAAGAGGAGTATGCATTGCGCGGCCTTAGGGCCGCCGATCCGTACTCTCTCGCCGCCTTTAATACGAATGACCCAGCATTCGCTTACGAGCGTCCCAACGGCACCCACTGGAAGGATGCCGGGGGCAGGTGGTGCTTCGTGGTCTTCCGCCAGTTATATAAAGAGCGCTATCTGGTTCTTCGTCACGACGATATCAAGTGGGATGCCCGCTGGTGGTTCGCCGGCCTCCGTAAATAGTGCTCGGTTTTGGTTCGACGGCCCGTCTCTTCGGAGGCGGGCCGTTTTCTTTATATATATTGGGTGTAAGATGGAGTAATGAAGGACTTTAACATCACCATAAACCCAGCGAGCCTTTTTATGGCACTGCTGGTCGTGATTTTGGCAGCGCTCGTTTTTTATCTGAGGGACCTTGTGCTCATTGTGCTCACGGCGGTGGTTATCGCCTCGGCGATGGAGCCGGGCATACACGCCTTTGTGCGCCGTGGAGTCCCGCGCCTCTTAGGCGTCATCACCATCTACGCGCTTGTGGCGGGCATACTCTTTACCGTGCTCTTTCTCTTTATCCCGCCAGTCCTCTCCGACGCGGCGACCTTCCTCGACAAGCTTCCCGATACGCTTACCAATCTTAATATCTCCGACGCGACGCACGGCCTCCTGCCGTGGGGCAGCGTCGCCGACACCGTTTCCTCGGCGCAGCTGCTGCAAAATATTTCTTCGGCGCTTGCCGACACCACCGGCGGCGCGTTTACGACGCTATCGGCAATCTTCGGCGGCGTGACGTCCTTCGTGCTCATCGTCGTGTTCTCTTTTTATTTTTCGGTGCAGGAAACAGGCATCGACGACTTCTTGCGCGTCGTGACACCGATCCAGGAGCAAGCATACGTGCTCCATCTCTGGAAACGCAGCCAGGAGAAAATTGGCAAGTGGATGCAAGGACAGCTCATACTCGCGGTTATCGTCGGCGTGCTCCTGTATCTAGGCCTCATGATACTCGGAGTGCCATACGCGCTCCTCTTGGCGGTGCTCGCGGCCATCTGCGAGCTGATACCGGTCTTCGGGCAGTTTATCGCGGCGGTGCCGGCTATCGCGCTTGCGCTAGGCACCGGCGGGGCGACCGAGGCGCTGCTTGTGGCAGGGCTGTTCCTGCTCGTGCAGCAGTTCGAGGCGCACCTAATTTACCCCATAGTGGTCAAAAAGGTCGTGGGCGTGCCGCCGCTTCTGGTCATCCTTTCCCTTCTTGTGGGCTTTAAGCTATTTGGCTTCTTGGGCGTGCTGCTTTCGGTCCCGATGGCGGGCGCGATACAGGAGTTCGTCTCCGACGTCGACCGAGAAAAGACCCGCGCACTCGCACGCCAGCTTGCGCAGGAGAAGGCATAGCGGTAGGTTGAGCATATGGCCGGAAAGACTTTTTATTTAACGACGACCTTGCCGTACGTAAACGCGGCTCCGCATATCGGCTTTGCACTCGAGATGGTGCAGGCGGATATTCTTGTGCGCTATCAGGCCCTGATGGGTAGGGAAGTATTTTTTAACACCGGAACCGACGAGCACGGGCTCAAGATCTACCGCAAGGCGCAGGAGGAAGGGAAAGACCCGCAAACCTATGTCGACGAATACGCGGCCAAATTCCGCGAGCTTAAGGGGCATCTCAATTTGTATCCTGACTTGCGCTTTATCCGCACGACCGACGCGCACCACAAGGCGGCAGCGCAGGAACTTTGGCGCCGCTGCGCCGAGAAAGGCGATATCTATAAAAAGAAGTACAAAGGCTTATATTGCGTAGGCGACGAGGCGTTTATAAAAGAGTCCGACCTGGTGAACGGCAAATGCCCCAACCACCCAAACATGACGCCGATCGAGATAGAGGAGGAGAACTACTTCTTTAAGCTCAGCGCATATCAGGACCGGGTACTTGCGTACCTCAACGACCCTACAGTAGTAATCCCGGATTGGCGCCGGCAGGAGGCTATCAATTTCGTGAAGCAAGGGCTTGAGGACTTCAGTATTTCGCGCGAGAAGTCGCGCATGAGCTGGGGAGTGCCGGTGCCCGGCGACGACACACAGGTGATGTATGTATGGTTCGACGCGCTTACCAACTACATCTCGACCCTCGGCTGGCCGGAGGACAAAGACGGCCTCTTTAAGAAGTTTTGGGTCGATGGTGAGACGCTCCAGATAGCAGGCAAGGACCAGGTGCGCTTCCAGTCGATTATGTGGCAGGCCATGCTCATGTCGGCCGATCTGCCGCACACCAAGCATGTGCTCTATCACGGCTTTATCACAAGCGGGGGAGCTAAGATGAGCAAATCGCTCGGCAATGTCGTCGACCCGCTTGCGGTCGTTGCCGAGTATGGCACCGACGCGCTGCGCTACTTTCTGAGCCGCCATATACACCCGTTCGACGACAGCGACTTTACGATGGAGCGCTTTAAGGACGCCTACAATGCCGACCTGGCCAACGGGCTTGGCAATCTCACAGCACGTATCATGCAGTTAGCCGAAACGCATTTGGAGAGTGGCACTAAGCCAGAGGTAGCGGAGTTTTCGAATGAGTATACCGAGGCGATGGAGAAGTTCGAGATCAATCGCGCGCTCGATACAGTATGGGAGCGCGTCAAAAGTCTCGACCAACAGATAACCGACCTCAAGCCGTTTAAAGTAGTGAAGGAAAATCCAGAAGAGGGCAAAAAACTTATTCTTGCGCTCACCCAAGAGCTCTACATCATCGGCCGCATGCTCAACCCATGCATGCCCGAGACGAGTAA
>CAZLHN010000067.1:2694-4030 GCA_964559665.1 uncultured Candidatus Saccharibacteria bacterium | reverse complement strand
TATAACCTTATCACAATGACATTCGGCGGCAGAAAGGCAACAGTGCTGTTGTTTCTAGGGGATATTGCCATATTCCTGTTTTCGCTGTGGCTGACGCTTATTGTCCGCTACGGCGAGCTCCCCGGTGGGGATATATTTGGCGACCATCTGGGGCCTTTTGCGATACTGTTCGTGCTCTGGGTGCTGGTGTTCTATATGGCGGGCCTCTACAGCAAACGCGTCGTGCTGTTTAAGAGCGAGCTGCCCGGAATGATATTCCGCACGCAGCTACTCAATATGGTGCTCGCAGCCCTCTTCTTTTTTATCCTCCCGGTAGTGGGCATCGCGCCAAAGACCAATCTCGCCATTTATCTTGTCATATCCCTTGTGCTCATCTTTATATGGAGGCTTGCCGTATTTCCGCGCATCACAAACCCTTCCTCGCGCGAGCGCGCGGCGCTCATCGGCTCGGGCTCGGAGGTGGATGAGCTGGTGCGCGAGGTCAACGGCAATTCGCGCTACCATCTAGAGTTCCAGTCCATCGTCGACCCCGCGACGCTCAGCGGCAATGCCGAAGCACTCACTAACCTTCTGGCGAGCCAGCACATCTCGCTCCTGGTCGTTGATACCGGCAATAAGGCTGTTGCAGGCGCTCTCCCATTGGTATATAACCTCGCGTTCGTGCAGCAACTCTACCAATTTTCGGATTTTTATCAGATGTACGAGGAAGTGTTCGATCGCGTGCCGCTTTCGCTTCTGCGCTACGAGTGGTTCCTTAAGAACGTCTCGCGCCCGACGCTGGGCTTCTACACCTTCATTAAGCGTGGTATCGACATTGTAGGCGGCCTGCTCATGGGCATCGTCACTATCGTCATCACGCCGTTCATATTTGTCGCCATGCGCACAGAGGGCCCTGGGCCGCTTTTCCTTGCCCAGGAGCGTATCGGCCAGTACGGCGCGCGCATCAAGGCATACAAATTTCGCAGCATGACCTTTAACAATGCCGCTTCCGGCGAGTGGGTGGGGGAGGAAAAGGGCAATCGCGTCACGCGAGTGGGCAACATCCTGCGCATCACGTCGCTCGACGAGTTCCCGCAATGCATCAATATTTTGCGCGGGGACATTTCGCTTGTCGGGCCGCGCAACGACATCGAAGGGCTCGGCATCCGCCTCGCGGAAACGATACCCTATTATATGGCCCGCTATATGGTCAAACCAGGTATCACCGGCTGGGCGCAGATAAACCAGCGCTACGAGCCCGGCCACATCAGCCCGCAATCTATCGAGGAGACAAAGATGCGCCTTGCCTACGACTTCTATTACATCAAGCACCGCTCGCTCGCGCTCGACATGGTCA
>CAZLHN010000067.1:0-2684 GCA_964559665.1 uncultured Candidatus Saccharibacteria bacterium | reverse complement strand
CGTAAGAGACATCGCCGAAGCCGACAGCACGCGCGACATGGTCATCGCGCTCAAGACATTCAAGCGGATGCTTTTTCGCGTGAGCGCGTGGTAACCCATATGCAACACACCGTACTTATAACCGGAGCCGCGGGCTATGTGGGAGCGATGCTCGTCGAGCAGTTCGCAAAGCGCTCCGATGTCGCGCGTATTATCGCGGTAGATAAAGAAGCGGCGCCCGAGGCTATCGCCAAGGAACCCAAGCTCGTATATATAGAGAGCAATACCGCCGACGCGCAGTGGCAAAAGCAGGTAAAGAAGTATGCTCCGAATATTGTAATCCATGCTGCCTGGCAGATACGCGAGATGTATGGTGAGCAGGATATCGAGTGGGAGTGGAATATCGGTGGCTCAGACAAAGTGTTCGACTTCGCACTCGGCGAGCCTTCCGTCGCGCGCCTCGTTTATTTTTCTACCGTCGCATCATATGGGGCGTTCGCGGACAATACTATCGAGCATCGCTTTGCCGAAAAGGAGCCGTTCAGAAAGACCTCGTATTTGTACGCGGAGGAAAAGCGCGTAGCCGAAGAGCATCTTGAACAAAAGTATGCCGCCGCAAAGGCCTCAGGAAAAAATATCGTTGTTTCCGTTTTGCGCCCCGCGGCGGTAACCGGCCCGCGCGGCCGATTCATGCGCATCCGCTTCGGGCTCCAGTCCGCGCTCTCCGGGCAGCTCAAGGGCTCTTTCGTCTACGATCTTATTTCTCGCATGGTAGCCGTCGTCCCGGTAACTGCAAAGTGGTGCCGACAATTTATCCACGAGGACGACGTTGCTGACATTGTGGAGAGGATTGCTTTCGGCGACACGCCTTGGCAGTACGAAGCCTTCAACATCTGTCCGCCGGGCGAGGTCGTGCGTGGGCCGGATATGGCACGCGCGGTGGGGAAGCGCATGGTGCGCGTTCATCCGTATATTATCCGCACGGCGTTCTTTGCAATGTGGCATCTCACGCGCGGCCGCGTGCCGACAGGCAAAGGCGCGTGGAAGGGTTACTCGTACCCGATAGCGGTAGACGGTTCCAAGCTGACCCGGATGACGGATTTTGCCTATAAATACTCTCCCTATGAAGCCTTTTATTACACGACTGGTCGGTACGAGGCTTTTGTCCCGGCTGATAAGCGCCGCTCAAAATAATATGATTGTAGAGGGTAAAAAAATCGCCGAGGAAATCCGCGAGGCTGTGCGTGGAGAAGTGGCACAACTGCGCAAGCCGCTCGTGCTCGGCTTTGTGCGCTCGGGGAGCGACATGGTGGCGCAGCAGTACGTCGCGATGAAGACCCGCACCGCGCAGAAGATCGGCATACAGGTTATCGAGATCCCCCTTGCCGACGATGCGCAAACCGCCGACGCCGTCGCGGCCGTAGCAAGCCTGGTGCCGCGCGTGAGCGGCATCATCGTCCAGCTGCCGCTCGCTCGGCACATTGATACGACAGCAGTATTAGCGAGCGTCCCGAGCGCAAAGGACGTCGACGGGACCAACGGCAAGACGGACCAGCAAATACTCCCGCCGGTTATCGCCTCCATTAAAGAGATTCTTGAGCGTGAGCACGTTTCTGTGGCAGGGAAGCGCGCAGTCGTTGTCGGCTCGGGCCGATTGGTTGGCGCGCCTGCAGCAGCGTGGCTTAAGCGCGAGGGCGCCGATGTCGTTGTTTGCAAGCGCGACGCAAGCGACCTTGCGGCCTATACAAAAGATGCGGAGATTATCGTGCTGGGGGCGGGGAAGGCGAATATTGTTACCCCGATGATGGTCAAGCGGGGAGTTGTCATCCTTGATGCCGGAACTACCGAGTCCGAGGGCGAAGTACGCGGCGATGCCGACCCCGCGTGCGCGGATGTCGCATCCGTTTTTACACCGGTCCCCGGCGGAATCGGCCCGCTGTCTGTCGCGATGATATTTAAAAATCTGCTGACCCTCGCAAAAGAAAACGCCTCCGGCCGATAGGTCGGAGGCGCTGTTTGCAAGCCGAATTACTCGGCGGGAACTACTGCCTGCTCGGGTTTCGGGAAGCATTCCGGGCGGCTCATGTAAAAGAGATCCCAGAACTGCTTGTACCACTGCATCACCTGCGGGTGGACCGCGATGCGCTTGCTCTTGTAGGCCCACTTTTGCTCGGGGGTTACCCCGAGGTAGTGGTTGGTGTAGCCGTCATCGAGGTAGATGTTCATGTCCGAGACAAACTTGTCCAGCGCACACACGAACAGGTCTTCCTCGTCGTGTTGGAGCACGTACTTTTCCATCTCGGCGACGATATTGGGGGCACGATAGCCCCACTCTTTGGCTATCTCCCGCCGTGCCTTGCGCTCGCGATCTTCCTTGTCAGCCCTTGAGGCCGACGTAGGATCATGCGGATTGGGGAAGGCGGGAGTATCGCGGCCTTTCGCTTTTGCTTCCGGCAGATCGTGGACAAGAATCTTTTTTGCCACGATCCCGAAGTCGAGCGAGAGGTGGAAGTAGTCGATCACGAACCAGGCGACCTGAAGAAGCTGAGCGACATGCTCGCCGGTTCGCTCTTGAATGCGCACCGGGTTGCCCTTCTTGTCGTAGCCCCTGTAGAAGATAGTCCGCAGATCGCTGCGAAAGAGATTCGTGAACTCCACGAACTCGAGCACGTCCCCGATTTGCTTCTTGGGGTTTCGCGAGGGAC
>CAZLHN010000066.1:0-4072 GCA_964559665.1 uncultured Candidatus Saccharibacteria bacterium | reverse complement strand
AAATCGCAGCCTTTTTCATTTTTAGGACCCAAGAGAAGTTCTTTTATCGGGCCACGAACTAAACGACGCGGAAACACTAGAAATATATTGTGAATTTATACTACTGCCGGGAGAACTGATCTGATGTTCAAAATTTGGCTCAATAATGTGTTCCTCTTCTCGTTTTACACAGTTCTCACAAAGAATGTGTGATGTTTGTTGTGCAGCAAGCAGAGCGCTGCATGCTAAACATGCTATGAGTAATCTTTTCCTAGAATCCTCTGAACTCATATTTAGATTTACAAACAAACGAAGCTTGCTATTGCATCGCCCTCGCGGAGTTTCATTATGCGCACGCCTTGGGTTGAACGGCTCAGGGACGGGATTTCTACCAATCCTGTGCGGATGACTTGGCCTTTTTTACTCATTACCACCATCTCGTCTTCGCCTACTCCTTCTTCTTTAGAAACAACTCTCGCAGCAACCAGCGGGCCGGTTTTGGGGGTAACCTTTACCGTTTTTATACCTGAGCCGCCTCGCTTTTGGGTTTTGTATTCTGACACTGCTGTTGTTTTGCCGTAACCGTTGCGCGAGACAACGAGCACCTCGAGGTCTTTGCGGCCCTTGGGCACTACGTCAGCGCCCACTATCGTGTCGCCGCCCGATAGCTTCATGCCGCGCACGCCTCCGGCTCCGCGGCCCATCGCTCTGATGTCGCTTTCTTTAAATCGGATCGACTGGCCTTTGCTCGAGGAGAGGAATATTTCGTCACCCTTCTCTACCAAAAGCGCGGCGATAAGCTCATCGCCCTTTTGGAGCTTGATGGCGATGAGGCCCGAGCGGCGCACGTCGTGGAATGCGGTTGCATCTACCTTCTTGGCGACGCCCTGCTTGGTGATCATATAGAGAAATTTCTCGCCCTCTTTCTGATTCTTGCGCATCGGGAGCACGCTCGAGACTTTCTCGGTGTCGGTCAGTGAAAGGAAGTTCACGATAGCCTTGCCCTTGGTCGAGCGCTTGCCCTCCGGGATATCGTAGAACTTGAGCTGGTACGCTTTGCCCACGTCGGTAAAGAAGAGGAGGTCGCTGTGGGTAGAAGTTGTGAGGAATGTCGTGACAAAGTCCTCTTCCTTAGTGTCGAGATCAATCACGCCGACTCCCCCGCGCTTTTGCCGGCGGAACTCGTCGGGATTGGTGCGCTTAACATAGCCGCCTTGGGTCAGCACAAGCACCTGTTCCTCGTCGGGCACCAGGTCCTCGAGGTTGATGATGCCTGCCGCGCCCTTGACCACTTTGGTGTTGCGGTCGTCGCCGTATTTCTCGACAATAGTCTGAATCTCGGTCTTGATGACTGTCATCATTTTTTTCTCGCTTGCCAAAAGAGTCGTGAGCTCTTCGATAAGAGCTTGCACTTCTTTAAGCTCATCCTCGATCTTTTTGCGCTCGAGGTTCGCGAGCTTCTGAAGGCGCATCTCAAGGATCGCGGTCGCTTGGAGCTCAGAGAATTTGAACTTCTTCATCAGGTTGGCGTGCGCATCCTGCACATCCTTGGAAGCTCTAATGGTCTTGATGATTTCGTCGATGATGTCGAGCGCCTTCTTGAGGCCGAGCAATATGTGCTCGCGCGCTTGCGCGCCCTTGAGGTCAAACTCGGTGCGGCGGCGCACCACCGTTTGCCGATGCTTGATAAACTCCTGGAGAATCCCCTTGAGGCTGAGCGTCTGCGGCACGCCGTCCACCAGCACCACCATATTGAAGTGGAATGTGTCCTCGAGCGCCGTATGCTTATAGAGATAATTCAAGACTTTTTGCGGATGCGCGCCCTGCTTCAACTCCACCACAACGCGGATGTCCTTGGTTGACTCGTCGCGCAGGCCGCGGATGCCCTCGAGCTTTTTGTCGCGCACGAGGTCGGCGATGCGCATGATCATGTCGGCCTTGTTGACGCGATACGGAATGGAGGTGATCACGATCTGGAAGTTTCCTTTTTTATCCTCGACAATTTCTGCCACGCCGCGCACGACGACGCCGCCCTTGCCGGTGGTGTAGGCGTGGAGCAAATCTTTTTTATTAAACGCCACTGCGCCGACCGGGAAGTCCGGCCCCGTGATGTGTTGCATCAGGTCCTCGACGGTTGCGTCTTTGTTTTCTATCAAATGGATAAGGGCGTTTGAAACCTCGGTGAGATTGTGCGGAGGTATTGAGGTTGCCATACCCACAGCGATGCCGAGCGTACCGTTGAGCAAAATGTTGGGCACTGCCGCAGGCAAAACTTCGGGCTCCTTAAGAGAGCCGTCGTAGTTGGGGCGCCAGTCGATGGTCTCCTTTTCGATATCGCCAAGGAGCTGCTCCGCCATGCGCGACATCTTGGCCTCGGTGTAGCGCATTGCCGCGGCCGAGTCGCCGTCTATCGAGCCGAAGTTACCCTGGCCGAGCACCAGTGGATAGCGCATCGAGAACTCCTGCGTCATCTTGACCATCGCCTCGTACACGGAAGCGTCGCCGTGCGGGTGGTACTTGCCGAGCACGTCACCCACCACGAGCGCCGACTTGCGGAAGCGCGCCGAAGGAGTGAGTCCCAGGCGGTGCATGGTATAGAGAATGCGGCGGTGCACCGGCTTGAGCCCGTCGCGCACGTCGGGGAGCGCGCGGTCGGTGATCACGCTCATCGCGTAGTCGATAAAGCTCTCGCGCATCTCGGTCGAGATGTTCCGGCCTACAATGCCGCTGCCGCCGTCGGGGCGGGGCTCTTTTTTTATTTCTTCGTCAGCCATACGGAATTATTGATTGGAATATCCGGGGAGCAACGTGGAGGTCGAGCTCGCCGCCGCCTGCACCGCAACCAGTGTCGCCGCGGTGTTCGAGGCCGCCTGCTGCGCCGACGCCCCGCTTTGGGCGAGCCGCACGCCGAGCGTGGAGACCCACACCACGAACAAGAGCGCGGTGACGCCGCCCGCCACCTGGAGCGCCAGCTGTCGGCGCTCGTGCGGGGATTTTTCTGCTTTTAATCTTTCTACGAAATTGTTCATGTGATTTTGATTACACCGACAGGACGATGATCTCGCCCTCTTTGCCTTCGAGGTCCTTCTTTTTGACGGTGAGCTTTTCGATCGGCTTCACGTCCTCGGCGCCAGCCTCCTTGAGAAACGACTTCAGCGCGTCCTTGGTCCCCACCTCGCCGTAGTGCATCGGGATGACGGCCTTCGGCTCCAATTGTACCGCGAGCTTATAGGCCGTGGCCTGGTCGAGCACGCCCTCGCCGCCGATCGGAAGAAACAATATATCGATGTCGTCGAGCTCCTGCTTGGCCGCCTGGGGCAGCTCGGCGCTCCCGAGCGCGCCCAGGAAGCAGAGGTTCATGCCCTCGAGCGCCACACTATATATAGTGTTGATGCCGGGGGTACCGCCATATTGCGAGGTGGCACCGAAGCCGCGTACAGCGACGCCGCGCACCTCGTACTCGCCGGGGCCGGTTATCGCAAACGGCTCGCGCTCGCCGAAGGCCGCGTTCTCAATGCCGTTGAAGTCTTCGTTATCGGTCGAAACGAGCGCTATATCAGAGCCGAATTTGGCCGTCTTGAGGCTGGAGTCCTTGGACGGAGGGTTGAAAGCGAGCGTAAGGTCGCCCTGGGAGATCTTGAAGCACTCGCCCCCCATGTAGGTAATTACCATATGATAATTGTAGCATATTTTGATGCGTTTTGCACTCCAAAAGTGAGGAAAAAATGAACGGCGAAAGGCGCAATCCACTGATACGTCATTGACTCATAGAGACCAGGCGTTACGATAAGTAACAATCTGGGAAGAGTACATTTCTGCGTGCTCAACCAGCAACTCCAGCGACAACAAAAAGGGAGTCTCACATGCCCACAAATGTGGACACTATCAATGCGATTATCGAAAAGACCCAGGAACAGATCGCATTTCCTGATCGCTCGAGCCGCTGCGACGGCAAGGGCGAGCGCTTCGATGCACGTCGCTCGCCCGAGTTCGATCGTCATCCCGCCCCCATCGAAAAGTTCCGGATGGGAAGAAGCGGCGAATAAAGCCAGACCCCCGCAGCGCGCCAAGCGCGCTGCGGGGGATATTTTTA
>CAZLHN010000065.1:0-4086 GCA_964559665.1 uncultured Candidatus Saccharibacteria bacterium | reverse complement strand
TATCAGAATGCAATATGTCCTACGACAGCTCCGGCTGTCTACAACGGGACAAGCGGCAGCAGTGCTAGCGTCGCGTATTGCCCGCCGGGCAAGCAGACGCTCAAGGGTTATGAGGTCAATCAAACAACCACAGTAAAAGTGCGCGACACGTCCAAGGCGGGCGATCTGCTCACCGGAGTTGGTTCCAAGGGTGCGACACAGGTTTCGGGCCTTAACTTCACCTTCGATAATCCGGATCAGGCGCAGGACCAGGCTCGCGACAAGGCTATCCAGAACGCCAAGAGCAAAGCCGACACGCTTGCCAAAGAACTCGGCGTCTCTCTGGTGCGCGTCGTTTCCTACAACGAGAACGGCAACCCGGGCCCGGTCTACTACAAGACCCTCGATATGGCTGCAGGCTCGAGCGCAGTCGCTCCGCAGGCGTCCCCGGATATCTCGGTTGGTCAGAACAAAATCACTTCGGACGTCTCGGTGACCTACGAAATCAGATAAACTTGACGAGCAAGCCGAATAGTGTAGTATAAGAAAAAGCCCCGTCGGGGGTTTTTTCTTAGGCAACCGTCTTGCCTGTCGACAGACAGGGAAGACGGACAGTTAAATAGACTAAATTATATGTTTCAATACTTTAAAGATGTCCGCTCGGAGTTGCGCCACGTGTCGTGGCCGTCCCGCTCGCAGGCGATAGCTTATACGCTAGTCGTTATTTTCGCGTCCCTTGGCACGGCGGTATACCTCGGTCTCCTCGACTACAGCTTCGCGGCGATACTGCGACACATCATCTAACCGCTAACCAGTTTATTTTCTATGGCAAAACAAGATACAAGCGTCGGGCGGGCATGGTACGCGATACACACCTATGCGGGCTACGAGAACGCGGTCGCGCGCAACCTGCGCCAGCGCATCGAGTCGCTCGGACTCACCGATAAGATATTCCAGGTCGTGGTTCCGACCGAGCGCACCGTCAAGATAAAGGGCGGCCGCCGCGTCGAGGAGGAAGAGAAAGTATTCCCCGGCTACGTGCTCGTCGATATGACGGTGGACGACCAGTCGTGGTACGTCGTGCGCAATACGCCGCGCGTCACAGGGTTCGTGGGCTCCGGCGTCAATCCGGTCCCGCTCCAGCAGCACGAGGTAGACGAGTTGCTTGGCCGCATGCAGGCTGCGGAGGGCTCGGTCAAGCACTCGATCGACCTCTCGGTCGGTGATGCAGTCGTTATTGTCGACGGGCCGTTCAAGGACCTCGACGGCAAAGTCGGCGAGGTAGACGAGGCCCGCGGCAAGGTCAAGGTGCTCGTGGCGATGTTTGGTCGCGAGACGCCGGTTGAGCTCGACTTCCTCCAAATAAAGCGCATATAGTCAAAAATCAAAAAGTAAGGTATTCTCTTAATCTCATCATATGGCAAAGAAACTGGTTAAAAAGATAAAGATCATCGCTAACGGCGGCGCGGCTGCTATGACTCCTGCCATGGGCCAGGTGCTCGGCCCTGCCGGCATCAACATCGGCGAGTTTATCAAGAAGTTCAACGAGGCATCCAAGGAGATGCGTGGCGACATGGTGCCCGCCGAGATCAGCGTTTATGAGGACCGCTCATACGACTTTATCCTCAAGACCCCGCCGGTCTCGTCCCTTATCCTCAAGGCAATCGGCAAAGAGAAGGGGAGCGGCAAGCCCAATACCGCCAAGGTAGGCGCGCTCACGAAGGCGCAGCTCAAAGAAATTGCGGAAAAGAAGATGCCCGACCTCAATGCCAACGACCTCGAGCAAGCGATGAAGGTAGTCGCAGGCTCGGCCCGCTCGATGGGCGTCGACGTAAAATAATCCATGATCTAATACGGTCTCAACCCAAAACACCGCAACCTTTAACCGGGTGCGGTGTTTTGTATTTATTTGTCTATGAAACCACCATGCAATTCATACCAATAAAAACGAGGCCAATGATCCCACCCAAAGACGATATTTACGATGTGCTTGATACCTATCTGCCTCCACTCCAGGAGGGCGACATACTTTTAGTTACCTCAAAAGTGCTCGGTATTCATCAAGGTAGATGTATACCGGTGAGCGAAGTAGAAGATAAAAACGAGCTCATTCGCCAAGAGGCAGAAAAATATCTTGAGCGAGACCAGACGGCCAGGTATCCGATCATGCTCACGCTTAAGCACCACACGCTTATAGCATCGGCAGGTATCGATGAGAGTAATGCTAACGGCTATTACATACTTTGGCCTGAAAATATCCAACAGACAGCAAAAGAACTTTGGGAATATGTGCGCAAAGCACGCAACGTCAAAAACCTCGGTATCATTATCGCTGACAGCCATTCTTTGCCGCTGCGTTGGGGAGTGCTCGGAGTATCGATCGGCTTCTTCGGCTTTGAGCCTATGATCGACATGCGCGGCAGACCCGATATATTCGGGCGCAAGCTTACAATGACCAAACAAAACGTCCCCGATGCTATTGCTGGTTTTGGCGTATTCCTTATGGGCGAAGCCGATGAGACGACGCCGCTTCTGATCGCACGCGGCATCCTCGCAACATTCACCGATAAAGACGCGAGTAAAGATTTTTGGGTCGAACCAAAAGACGACATGTTCCAAGAGCTTCTTGCCGTCTTCGACAAAAAGTAATCTATCCGGCTTTGCTTTTGCCTTAATACGCAGTAGTCTGGTTTCAGAGATCTTTTCGGCTTACATCAGGAGGTTCTACATGAAGCCAACTCTCACTCTTCCTGTCTGGACGCAGGAGCTTGTGGCCACGTGGGTGCGGCCGCAGGTTACACTCCCCAAAGTGGTTCGGTGGAGCAAGTACCGCAAACGCGGCACGCGCCGGCAGGATACGCTCCAACACACGTTGTCGCTGGTCTTCTTCGCGATCCAGGTGCTTCCGAAATTCCGGAAGTACGTGAAGTTCAACGAGCTCTTCCTGCTCCAGGCACTTATCGTGCATGACTTCGGAGAAGGGGAGACAAGGGGCGGAGACACGCTCTACATCGATAAGAACCACGCGGTTGATCTGGAAGAAGCTCGCGCGTTCGTGGCACGCTACGGCGTCGTCATTGGTGAGGATCTGACCCGAGCGTTTTTGCTCCAGTTCGCCAAGAACGCGAGCCAGATGGAGGACTTTACCGACATTCTGCGCGGGCTCAAGAAGAAATATCCTATCGAGGGCATGCTCTTTGATGCCCTCGAGCGGTTCGACTACTTTCTCTATGCGCTCGAGCAGTACCAAACGCTGGGGAAGGCAAAGATCCTGGTACAGGTGCTGCGCAACAACGCGCCGCACTTCGAGCGCCTCAGCCGGGAGCTTCCGGGCTTTAAGCAGGTACTCTGGCGGCCCGACTTGGCCGGCTGGTGCACGCTGTTCCTGAGTCGTTACGACGGCCAGTGGATCGAAAAGAAGGGCGAAAGATAATATCGCCCGGCACAAACTAAAAGGCGGACCTCCGGGCCCGCCTTTTTCTATTCTCTTTCCAAATCGACCCAGCTATATTTCAATCCGTTAAACTCGCGCTTTTCTTCAAATACTTTTTTCGTAAAGATATGTTCGTATGGGGGGAAGAAGGTGTCGCCTTCTTTCTCGTCGTCGATAAGCGTGAGATAGAGCTTGTCTACAAAGGACAGCGCCTGCTCGTACAATTGCGCTCCACCGCCGATGTGGATTTCTTCCTGATCGATCGCACGAGCTTTCTCAAGCGCCTCTTCAAGCGAGTGGGTTACTATCGCGCCTTCGGGCGCATAGTCCTGGTCGCGCGTAATCACAATATTGGTGCGCCCAGGGAGAGGCTTGCCCAGCGAGTTCAAAATCGACTCAAACGTCTTGCGGCCCATGATTACTGGATGACCCAGCGTGAGCTGCTTAAAGCGCTTGAGGTCGTCGGGGATCCGCCAGAGCAGCCCATTGCCATGGCCGATAACATGGCGGCCTTGGCTGTCGCGGCCAAGAGCAACCGCAATGCTTACGCGAGCAGCCATGTTAGACGATCATCTTAGCTTTTATAGACGGATGGCTTTGGTAGTTCTTAAGCTCGATATCCTCCATCTTGAACGAGTCGATATCTTTTATGTCCGGGTTCAGCCATAGCTGCG
>CAZLHN010000064.1:0-4173 GCA_964559665.1 uncultured Candidatus Saccharibacteria bacterium | reverse complement strand
GTAGCCGCATAGATACTGTCGCTGCCGCCGGCCGATGCCGGGAGCCTGGTTAAGGAATGATAGATGCCGATGCCTTTGAGCGAGAGCGGCACCGGCGGGATGATTTGCAGAAAGTATAGGCAGTTGAAGCCGATGAATATCGCCACGACAATGATGCGCGCCTCGATCATAAGCTCGCGCTCCTGCTCCCCGCGCCGGAGCACGTAGCGCAATATAAGGAAGAACGGCACCATCACCAAAAGGCTGATGGCGCCGCTGAGCAGGAACACCCAAGTGCCGATGGAGTGTACGACAAACGTCGGCACCGCGATGATCGCGTACGTAAAGAGGAGCAAGTAGTACACTGCGATGTTGAAGCGAAGCTGCTCGTAGCGGGTCTTGAGGAATTCGTTGCCCACAAGCATCGCGAAAAGTATCAGCAAAAACAATGTCGAGCCCGCCAGCGTCCCGCTCTTGCCGTAGAGCACGAGCAAATTGCTCGAGAGGCCGCCGAAGCAGAACTGGAGTATAAGCAGCAGGAACACCGGCGGAGGCGGCTCGACATCGCGCTTGCGGCGCGTCTGTCGCAGGTTGAGGACGATAATGAGCGCGCCGGCGATAAACAGGTACGAGATGAGCAGCAGATTGTCGAAGACGCTGTCGGGGCGCTTCGCTATAAAGAGGTCAAAAATGAAGCCGATCGAGAGCGACCCCGCGGCAAGCGGGCGCTCGTAGCGGTCCCAGAGCTCGAGAAGCGATTTGAATGGCGAGAAGATTCCCACACCTCTACTCTACTATACGAACGAGTCAGGTATGGGGAACTTGGCACACCCTGCCCGTATTTCTTCCCGTATCTCGTTAAGTTTCTTTTCGTCTGTACGGTTGGCAATGGCGCTCAGCATAAGCTCGGCCACATGCGCCGACTCGGCCTCTTTGAATCCGCGCGTGGTGATAGCCGGCGTGCCAAAGCGGATGCCCGAGGGGTCCATGGGGCTGCGCGTGTCGTCGGCGATGACGTTTTTGTTGAGCGTAATGCCTACCCTATCAAGCAGAGCTTCGGCCTCTTTGCCCGGGACGCCAAGGCTGCCGAATACGTCCGCCAATATAAGATGGTTGGATGTGCCGCCGCCTATCATGCGCACGCCGCGCGCGCGAAAGACCTCTTCCATCGCTTTTGCGTTCTTGAGTATCTGTGCAGCGTAATCCTTGAATTTCGGGTTTAGCGCTTCGCCAAAGGCGACCGCCTTCCCCGCTATCACGTGCATTAATGGCCCGCCCTGGAGGCCTGGGAACACTGCTTTGTCGACGCGCTTGGCCAAGTCTTCCGACTCGCGCGTGAGGATAAGCCCGCCGCGCGGGCCGCGCAGCGTTTTGTGTGTCGTGGAGGTAATGATATCGAAGCCGTAATCGAATGGATTTTTTGCCACACCACCGACAATAAGCCCGGCGATGTGCGCCGCGTCCATCACCGCGTACGCGCCGACCTCTTTTGCGATTGATGCGAACTTTTCGTAATCGAGCTCGCGCGGATAGGCCGAGAAGCCTGCCAGAACTATCTTGGGCTTGGCCTCGAGCGCCACGCGGCGCATGTCGTCGTAGTCGATTTCGCCGGTCTCTGGGTCATACATCTTGTAGCGCACGAAGTTAAAGAACTTGGTGATGTAGGTGACCGGATGGCCGTGCGTGAGATGTCCACCGTGGGAAAGGTCCATGCCGAGCACGGTGTCTCCCGGCTGCAGCAGCGCCATATACATCGCGATGTTTGCGTTGGCGCCCGAGTGCGTCTGCACGTTAGCGAATTTTGCATTGAACAATTTTTTGGCGCGCTCGATGGCGATCGTCTCTACTTGGTCGGTGTAGGTCTGCCCGCCGTAGTAGCGCTTGCCGGGATAGCCTTCGGAATATTTGTTGGTGAATATCGAGCCCTGCGCCTCGCGCACCGCCTTTGACACGTAGTTTTCTGACGGAATAAGTTCCAAACCGTCGCGCTCGCGCTCCTCCTCTCCCTGCAGTGTCGCAAAGACCTCCTTGTCCTGGTTTTTTATAGAGTCGTAGAGATTCATAGGATGTATCCGTTAGTTAGTAGTCGTGCACCTATGAAGCGATCTATATCATATGGCCATTATACCCCGATTATCTTTCTGACATCGGTATAGATACGCTCGTGGATAACTTCGCGGGGCAGGATTCCCCCCTTTTCCGAACATTCTATCTTCTTCCACTTATTGCCCGCCTGGATCATCTTGAGCCCGCTTTCCCGCGCATCTGCAAGATATTTCAGGTTCTTTTCCGCAAGGTCCTTCTTGCCTCCCCGCTTGTCTATGAGCCGCACGGACATCTCGGTCGGCAGATGGAGATAAAGGATGCGGTCAGGCCGCGGAAGTTTGAATACCCCGAATTCCATCTTATCGAGCCAGGAAAGAAATTCTTTTCGTTTTTTGGGGTCCCTGATCTTGCCGCCTTGGTGGAGCTGATTGGCGCTCACGTACCGATCGAGGATTACAATTTTACCTTCACCCAGCCATTTTTCTATTTTCGGCTTGGCTTCAAAGCGATCGGCAGCGTATAGCGCCGAGGCGATGTGGGCGTCAAGCGCTATAAAATCACCATACTTGCCGTCGAGACACTCGCGTATCAGCCTGCCAAAAAGGTTTGCTTCGTACTGGGGGAAATCGAGTGTTTTAGCCGGTATACCTTCCTTAGCAAGCCGCTTCATAAGCATGGCTGTCTGCGTTGCCTTCCCAACCCCGTCGGACCCGTCAATAACAATTAATTTTCCCCGTTTGTCTAGACTGCGTTTTTGCATGACCCCATGCTACAGTGTTGAGGACAAAAAAACTATGGCGCTATCCGACAAAAAGATACTTGAGTCAATTAAGGAAGGTTCGATCGTTATCGAGCCTTTCAAGCGCGCAAACCTCTCCACTTCTAGCTACGACGTCACGCTCGGCGAGTGGTTTTTTGCCGAGCAGCATCCCCCGCATTTTGAGAACCTCTATAACATCTACGACAAGAAACACGTCGAGCGCGTCTGGGGCACTAAACCGCACAAAGCAAAAACCGCAAAAGAAGTTTTAAAGAACTATCGTCTTGAGTGGAACGGTATAAGCCCAAACGACAAGGTAATCCTCCTGGCGCCTGGTGAAACTATCCTTGCGCACACAGACGAGTTTATCGGAGGCCGCGAGCACATCACGACGATGATGAAGGCGCGATCAAGCCTCGGACGTAGCTTTATCGAGGTGTGCAAGTGCGCCGGTTGGGGCGACGTGGGCTATATCAACCGCTGGACGATGGAGATAACCAATAACTCAAGCAGTTACTACATCCCGCTAGTGGTTGGACGTCGCATCGGACAGATCGTCTTCTTCGAAACCGGGCCGATTCTGGAAAAAGATTATACGAAGGCTGGCAAATATCAATCGAACAGCTCCGTCGCGCAACTCAAAAAGGAATGGAAGCCGGAGATGATGCTCCCCCGCCTGTACCTCGACCGCGACATCAAGAAAAAATAACCTTCATGCAAATCTATAACGAAGTCCTCGAGTACATCATGAAGGAGGGAGTGGACCGAGAGGGCCGCAACGGCAAGACTCGAGCACTTTTTGGGATACAGATGCGCTTCAATATGGGCAATGGATTCCCGGCCGTCACCACAAAAAAACTTGCGTTCAAGGCAGTCAAAAGCGAACTTTTGTGGTTCTTGGCAATGAAAGGCAAAGAGAGGGCTAGCGATGAGGATTTGAAAATGCTCAACCAGTCGGAGCGCACTATCTGGACCGACAATGCCGAGGCAGAATACTGGAAGCCTAAAAGCCAATTCAAGGGAGACCTGGGTCGTGTGTACGGCATCCAATGGCGCAACTGGAAGACTCCGGACGGCAAAACAATAGACCAGGTGGCCGAACTTATTGAGAAATTAAAGAAAAATCCCTACGATCGCAGGCTTATCGTAAGCGCTTGGAACCCTGGCGAGCTGAGCGACATGGCCCTTCCGGCATGCCATATGCTTTTTCAATGTTTTGTCGCCAACGGGAAGCTCTCTCTCCACATGATCCAAAGGAGTTGCGATATGTTTTTGGGAGTCCCCTTTAACATTGCGTCGTACGCCCTTTTGTTGCATATGCTCGCCCAAGTGACGAATCTTGTGCCTCATGAGTGCGTGCTTACCTTGCAGGATGCGCATATCTATCA